>JBAVVB010000215.1:0-6486 GCA_049697075.1 Nitrosotalea sp. | reverse complement strand
CTGCAACAGAATCATCTCCATATTCTAGTAAGACTTTACTGTAAAATTCTTCTCCTCGATTTTTGTTTTGCAGAAATTCGTCAAGAAATATTCTTCGCATATTTTTGTCAGTTCTACTGTATCTTGACATCAGAGCTCCACGATCTACTTGTTGCGGTGTTATGACTGCAAAAACAGAGTCATCTGTATTAGAAAAATGTCTTAGTAGGATCTCTTTTTCAGATTCAGAAAACTCTGACAACACGATTCGAAAGTAGTTCAATTATAAATAATCTACTATCTTGTTATCTTGTCTTTTTTCCCAATTTGAATCAAATCTGTCGATCCTGTTTTCAATGTATTGCGTCTTGATTGCCATCTAAGTAATACTTCTTTAAATGACTCTGCTTCTGACGCATCTTCTGTATACATCAAAGTTGTAACCCATCTTCCTTCTCCTGCAATGCCACCCATTGAGTTCATCCAAAAATCAGTTGGCATGTTTTCAAAGGCTTTATGGTTTGGATCGCGGCTCATGTCTATCCATCGTTTTGCAACAAAATGTAAGACTTCGTCTAGTTCTTCCTTTGTAATCATTGTTGGACCATTACAATACACATGATTTTAAAATTACTAAATTTTCAAAAAGGCACGAAAACTTAGCTAAAATGATCTTACCAAAATTGAAAACCTTGTTAACACTTTGCTGATTATATCAAAAATATGACAAGTGCCCAATGAGCAAAGAAGATGTCGAGTTTATCGGCAAGCAAGTTAAGGACATGTATGGCACTTACATTGGTAAGGTCATAGGAACTATAACAGACATAGATGGAAGTGTACAAACCGTAGGTGTCGATTGTGGTTCTGAAGGGCTGAAACAAGTTCCATTTGAGCAACTAGTCGTTCAGGGACAATTCGTAATTTTCATTCCTAGATGGAGATTAGACGCCCAGAGATTGTTGCGGGAAAAGGGTCTTACATTGCGCCGAATTCGTGCGTTGATAGACATCGTATCTGAAAACGACGACATGAAGGAGGATGCTGAATTGATCCACGAGAAATATAAAATGAAGTTACTAACTCTGGATGAGACCGAAAAACAAATCAAAGAAAAACTAGGGTATAGACTGTCAGATCTTGACAATCAGCTCAAATCAATCAGAATGCTGAGATTTGATGCCAAATTACAAAACAAAAGCAATGAAATTTCTGATGCCAAGTACGAATCAGTCAAGGCCCACACGGTTGAAATCATCGAGCACATCGAACACGAAAAGGCAGAGATAGTAAACATTCAACGTCGCATCAACGATCTTTCAGTTGATACTGTGGAGCGAATAGAGAGTCCAAAACAGGACGTTCATTCAGCTGCCGTTTCTTACCTTGGTAAGGCGGAAACTTCTCCCTCTCCTCAACCAAAGACGCCAATATCTACTGAAATGGTAGTTGATAATACGAATTCCCAAACATCAACTCCAAAACCAGTTGCTATTGGAGCCGATGGTGAGGAAGAACCTCAAGACTCAGATTGGCTTAAGAGAATATCGTCTTCTTGAGAATATCTGACGGGATGGGAAGATTCGCTCCTGCCTCCTTTCAAGCGAACCTTTTTTTTAAGATGAATACAACACATATTTGTTGGATGCAGTATATTCAATAGGTCTTGGAAATAATGACACTATAACAAGAAAAAGAGCAAATCAAGATTATTTAAAATTTTGGGAAGAAGAAGCAAACAAACTTTATTGGTTTGAAAAATGGGATAAAACACTAGAATGGAATCCACCTTTTGCAAAATGGTTTGTAAATGGTAAAATCAATGCGTCTTATAACGCACTTGACGTGGTAGTCCAAAAAACCCCGCAGAAGAATGCCATACTCTGGGAAGGTGAAAATGGAGATACACGAACTCTCACATATAGTGAACTATTGAATTATGTATGTAAAGTAGCAAACTCTCTCAAGTCCCTTGGGGTAAAAAAGGGAGATCGAGTTACGATATATCTGCCAATGATTCCAGAGTTGGTTGTTTCTTTGCTTGCATGTGCAAGAATAGGTGCAATTCATACTGTCATCTTCTCTGGATTTAGTTCACAATCTATTAGAGATAGAGTTTATGACTCGAAATCAAAGGTCATAATTACAGCAGATGGAGGATTTAGACGTGGAACAGTAGTAAAATTAAAGCAAGTTATAGACGAGGCGATATCTGATTTTGATTTTGTGGAAAATGTATTGGTATATGTGCATGCTAAAATTTCAATGACACTAGGAAAAAAAGACAAGATATGGACTGACCTGATGGTCAACGCATCAGAATACTGCGAACCTGAAAAACTTGACAGTGTTCATCCCCTTTACATTTTGTATACTTCTGGAACTACGGGAAAGCCAAAGGGAGTTCTTCACGGAACGGGTGGCTACTTGGTGCACCTTTACAGCACATTCAAGTGGGTTTTTGATATCAGGGAATCTGACGTTTATTTTTGTACTGCTGATATTGGATGGGTTACAGGTCACAGCTATATTGTATATGGGCCTTTAATGCATGGCGCAACTCAGGTTATGTATGAAGGGGCACTAGTCTTTCCGACCCCTGCCAGAATTTGGGATCTAATTGAAAGATACAAAGTCACAATCCTCTATACCACACCCACTGCACTGCGCATGTTTATGAAATATGGTGACTCGCTACCAAATTCAAAAGATCTGTCCAGTTTGAGACTGCTTGGTACCGTAGGTGAGCCAATAAATCCAGAAGTATGGAAATGGTATTTTCAAGTAATTGGAAAAGTAAATTGTCCTATAGTAGATACTTGGTGGCAGACAGAAACTGGTGGAATGATGATTTCGCCAGTTCCAGGACTAGAAACAATATCGCTCAAACCGGGTTCAGCAACTAGGCCATTACCAGGAATCAATGTTGACGTAGTTGATGAAAACGGAAATACCCTTACATCAGGAACAAAAGGTTATCTTGTAGTAAAGAACCCGTGGCCTGGAATGCTTCTTTCATTGTGGGAAGACGATGAGAAATACAAAACTGCATACTGGTCAAAGTACAAAACCATGTACTATTCAGGGGATTATGCGATTAAGGACGAAGATGGTTACTTTTGGATGTTAGGCAGAGCAGATGATGTTCTAAAGGTGGCAGGTCATAGGCTTGGGACTGCTGAGATTGAAAGCGGATTTGTATCTCATAAATCAATAGCAGAGGCAGCTGCATGTGGAATTCCACATGATGTAAAAGGTGAATCCATAATTGTATTCTTGGTATTGAAGGAAGGCATAACTCCAAGTAAACAATTAGAGGATGAACTCATAGAACACATACGAAAGGTGGTGGGACCAATTGCAACTCCTGATCAACTGTATATTGTTTCCAAGTTACCAAAGACAAGAAGCGGAAAGATAATGAGAAGATTACTAAAGGCTGTGGCAAACAATGAAAATATTGGCGATGTAAGCACATTAGAAGACGAATCTGCGGTAGATGAGGTTCGAGCTACATTCAATGAACTAAGGCAAACCATTCAACGAAATCAAATCAAATAGAGATTATCTGTAGTTTAGAACTTGTTGTTATGTTGAACTTGCTAACAAAACCGGCAGTAGTTTCTAATACATACTTTGCTGGCTTGCCTCCGCCATTGTCCACTGTGCAGGTTGCGGTCTCAAGAGCTGATTGACACGGCTGCATGTATTTTGTTATATGGACCACATTTCCATTACTATCGAACCAGATTACATCTAGAGGAAATTGCATGTTTAGCATCCATATGGGAATAACCTGCTCGTTGTCCATCACAAAGATCATTCCCTGGTTGTAGGGTAACTGATCTTGAAACATCAAACCTCTATCTCTTTGTGCGTCTGTTTCTGCTACCTGTACATTTAGAGTTACATTATCTATCTTCACCGTGCCGTTTGGAAAATTAACCTCGGCAAGTCTAGAGTCTGCAGGAATTGTCAATACTCCAACGATGCCAATGATCACTGCAGTAATGGCTATTGGAATTAATATCTGCCCTCTTGTTGCCATAAAAATTGTGAGACATGTCTAGTTAAAAACTAATGCAAAAAATATGCTAATAAAAAACTGAACTATCTCATTTTGTCCTTGATGTCTGATACATTTCTTGCAAAATTCTTTGCTTCATGACCTATGTCTGATATGGTGGAACCATTGTAAACTTTGTCTAGATACTTACCGGCGATGATCATTGGAATGCCTGCAACAGTGGTGAGTGGTTCTGGAGCCAAAAATAAAATGAATCCTATCTTCTGAATTTTCCTGCCAGGTGCAGACGCACGTTGTACAGAACCCAGTGCTCTGGCAGTACCTCTGTCATCCAAAGTTCCTAATGTAGAGTAAATCTCGACTCGTCTTTTGATGGAATCATTCATTTTCTTAATTTTATGAATACGCCTTTTAAGTACCTCATCCATTTGTCTCAAGTTCTGATATCTCTAGTTAAGATTCCATGCAAAAGATCAATCACAATAAGGTAAAGATTTCTGATCAAAGGATTAGGTTATATCGCTTTAAGTATAATCCTTGACTTATACCATGAAGGAAAAACGCAGTGAAAGACTTGAATCTATCAAGGAGGCTCATAAATCAACCAAGGGTGATTATTCCAGAGTGGAGGATTATCTGGAAGTAATATCGGAGCTTGTTGAACTAAAAGGGCATGCAAATACTATTGATATTTCAAGATATCTAAACGTCAGCGCTCCTTCTGTTACAAAAATGCTTCAAAGACTTGATGAAAATGGCTACCTAGAATATGAAAAATATAAGGGAATAAATCTGACTGCAAAAGGTAGTGCTGTTGCATATGCGATAAGGCAAAAACATGGGATTTTGCTTGAATTTTTTAAGATGCTTGGTATAAACCACGAGATAGCAAATCAAGATACAGAAGGAATCGAACACCATCTAAATCCACAAACTATAAAACAGCTTAGAAAATTCATCATGTTTCTAAAGGAAAACCCAAAAATCTTGGAAGATTTCCAGTAGCTAGTCACGCGTCACTATCTTGATGTCATCTTTTGACATTATCGCATTAATTATTCTCTTTCCAACACTTGATCTTTTGGCTATGATTATTCTGCCTCTCTTTCCTACCCTTGTTGCTATCAAATGTCTATCCTTGACATACACATCTGCACTCATTCCAGATTTGTTCTCGTCTACTTCCAATATTACATTGTTACCAGATTCTGACATTTCAAACCATTCGTCCTTTTCGCTAATCTCTGTTCTTGGTTCTACATCGATATGCACGCCTAGATTTTTTTCAAGCTCATTGATTGTTGAACCCCCGCGACCAATCAGCGATGGTATAGAATCTTTGTCAACTTTGACTCTTATGCTATTGT
Organism: Nitrosotalea sp.; assembly: GCA_049697075.1. GTDB lineage: Archaea > Thermoproteota > Nitrososphaeria > Nitrososphaerales > Nitrosopumilaceae > Nitrosotalea. The sequence goes on along the minus strand of JBAVVB010000215.1, from coordinate 1,113 downwards.
TTGAAAGAATCTCAATTTCTGCATTGGAATCAAATCGTCTAATCACATCTTTTATTTTTGATTCAGCAAGTCTTTCAATTCCGCCGCTTTTTGTCTCCTTTGATATTGGTATGACAATGTTTTCTTCTCCATAAGTGTAAATCTCGTATTCAAGCGAATGATTCTCAAAGTTTTTAACCTCAATTACAGGTCTTGCCAAATCTTGTTCAGTCATCCCGGTTGGCACTTTGACCTTGAATTCTAATTCGTATACTTTTGAGATCTGGCCTGCTTTTACATATACTACAGTGTCCAAAACATGAGGAATCATTCCCAATTCTATCTTTCCTATGAACCGCTGAATTGCGTCAAGGGGAGCATTTGCATGTACTACACCAACCATGCCAACTCCAGCTAACCTCAAGTCTGCAAAGACTCGAAAATCGTGATATCTTCTTACTTCATCAAATATGGTGTAATCTGGCCGTACCAACAATAGTATGTCTGCCGCATTCTCGAAACTTCCGTCAAGATGCGTATATTGTGTAATTTTTTCATCTACCTGAAGATCTCTTGGTGACTCAAACGTTTTTACAATTTTGCCTTTTTTAGAATAAAAGTCTGCAAGGCTTGATGCCAATGTACTTTTGCCTGAACCTGGTGCTCCTGCAATGAGTACCCCTTCTGCACTCTCAGACAACCGACCCATCAGTTTTTCTGATATATTGTACTGCTCAAGTGATAGTTTGACAAGCGGATGGGTGATTGTAATTTCATAGCTACTAGAAAATGGGCGATGAGTTATTACAACTCTGAAATCACGGAATTGAACTACAAGAGCGCCAGATTTTGAAATTTCAATAACCCCTGCCTGATTTATTCTTGAAGCCTCTAAGATTTCTGTAGTAATTCCCTCAAGGTATTCCTTTTCAAGTGTTCTATCTTCAAGCTCCACTAAAGAAAAAGCACCCGGTTTTCCACGTTTAGCAACAGGTTTTGCTCCTTCTTTGAGATGAACACTCATTGTCTGGTGATCAAAATACTTTTCAAATTCAAGATCTGCTATCTTGACTTGTGGTTTTGAGTAACTAGTTTTTACTCCCTCTGCTTGTGCAACTAGGGCTTGTACATAAT
>JBAVVB010000214.1:0-3125 GCA_049697075.1 Nitrosotalea sp. | reverse complement strand
GTCCTACATTTTGGACACCTAGGTTTTAGTCTAACAATTATTTCTGATGACTGAATGTTGTTTCTCATGGGTTGAAGTATCTCCCATAACACATTTTCATATAACATTTCTCCAAGATGAACATAATGCACATATGACTGAGCTCTATTTGCAGAAGCCCCTGAAAAACCCCCTCTTCGATTTTTTGTGAACTGTATTATTAATATAATTGCAAGAATTATTGCAGATATTATGATTCCAAATAATAGCAAATTACTCGAAATCGAATACTGTTCTAGTTTTTCCACAATTGTAGGATTATGAATGATGTCTCCTACAAATAGAATAATCAAACCAGCGACTATACCTCCAATTATCGCCTCTAAGATTCGTATTACGGAGAGACCCAATATGATCAAACTCTTACATTAGATTAAGAATTTTGTGTTCTCCAACAAATCACACTGACGTCATAACGATAGTTGTATCGCCGTTTTTGTGCGTAAACTGTGGGCTTTCCTTTTTTACTCTTTGTCTACAAACTCGTCTGCTGTCGGAGGCTCAGGACTGAGACCCTTTCTCTTTCTAAGATCAGCCACGATGGTTGACAAGATAGAGTTTGGAACTGGCGTCCATGCCTTAAAGTGAGTGTTCCACATTGCCTTTCCTGCAGTCTGTCCACGCATTACTTCAGACAAGTCAAATGTCTCAGATGCTGGAATCTCTCCAGTAATAATATTTACAACACCTTTTTGTTCCATGTTTAGAACCTTGCCCCTCTTTCCTGATATGACACCTGCAACGTTGCCAATGAGTTCCTGTGGAATCCTGACCTCAATTCCAAGGGTTGGCTCTAGCAGTACGGGTTGAGCAAGTAGCATTGCGCCCATGCATGCACGCCTTGATGCAGGTCCTAGTTGTGATAGACCTCTGTGTGCCGGGTCCTCGTGAGGTACAAAATGGTGGAATGTAAACTTGCATCCCCTTACTTGTTCTCGAGTAAGAGGGCCCTCCTTCATGGTATCATCAAATCCTGAAAGTATAGAATCAGTTGATTCCTGGACAAACTGGACACCTTTTGTACCGTCAACCATAACATTTCCTCTAGTATCAAACCTCATCACACGTTTTGCGTCGTCTCCATCCCAGCCGGCGTCTTTCAATATCTTCTGGACTTCCTTCTTGTCCTTGTATTCATTTAGTGTACCGTTTCTTATCATCTCAGCTACCTTCTCGTCGAGCGGTTCTACTTTGAGGAATATCTTGTTGTGTCGGTTAGGTGATTTTGCCATGATAGGTCCTGCAGAACCACGAATTGTCTCCCTGTAATTTATCAAAGGTTGTGAAGTTACAATATCTACTTTGGCATCTGCAATCAATGCTGTTGCAATCTCAAGGTGAAGTACACCCATGCCAGCAATCACAGTCTCTCCACTTTCCTCGTTTATCTTTACGACCAAGTTGGGGTCTTCAATTGTAATTCTGTTTAGTGCCTCGACAAGTCTTGGCAAGTCTTTTGGATGTTTTGGCTCTACTGCAATTTGCACAACGGGTTCTGACACATACTGGATTCCCTCAAATGTGTGAACGCCTGCTACTGTAGATATTGTCTGACCTGCCCTTGCATATTCTAATCCTAAAAGCGCCGGAATATTTCCTGCCGCAAGCTCTCCTACCATTTCTCTCTGGTTGCCCATGAAAAAGTTTACAGACTGGATTCTTCCCTCTCGTTTTGTATCAATGATATGAATCCTGTCACCATCTTTTATCTTTCCAGAAAATAATCTCCCAATTGCCACAGGGCCTGCAGCTGGGTCAACTGTCATGTTTACAATCATCATTATGGCAGGGCCATTATCGTCACAACTGAGCAGCGCCTTCCCAATGTCAGAGTCAAGGTCGCCTTTCCAAATCTTTGGAATTCTATACCTTTGTGCAACGTCAGGCGGAGGATGATGCTTTACTACCATTCCAAGAACTGCGTCATATAGCGGAGCCTTTTCTGCAAGATCCTTGACACTTCCGCCCTCAGAATAGGCAGCAAAGATATCTTTGAATGATATTCCTTTCTTCTTCATCACGTCGGCATTAAATCCCCACTTGTCCTTGGCAGAACCAAATGAGACGCTACCGTCCTGAATGCTTACTTTCCACTTTTCCTTGTATTCAGGTTCTGCATAAATATCGATTAGCCTGTTAAAGTTGGTTACAATCTCAAGCAGCCATTCCTGCATCTTGTCAGGTGTTAATCTTAATTCCTTTATCAGACGGTCAATCTTGTTGATATAAAGTACCGGTCGTACCCTCTCTTCCAGTGCTTGGCGGGTTACTGTCTCTGTCTGTGTCATGATGCCCTCTACAGAGTCAGATACCACAACTGCACCATCAATTGCCCTAAGGCTTCTAGTCACACGACCAGTAAAGTCAATGTGACCTGGAGTATCAATCATGTTGATGACATATTCTTGATCATCTTTTTCATAGAGTAAAGTAACATTTGCCTGCACGATAGTCATCTGCCTGTCTTGCTCTAACTTCATCGAGTCAAGTGCAAGTGCCTGTCCTGCCACAGATGGACTGATGATACCGCTTGATGCAAGAAGACTATCACTCATAGTAGTTTTCCCGTGATCTACATGAGCTATCACACCAAAGTTTCTGATGTGATTCTTGTTTCCAATAATTTTGAGAATCTGCTCAGTCGCCTTAAATTTCATGTTTTAGCTAAATCCTTTTCTAGCCGCTATTAAACGTTTACAAGAATTATACAATAAATCAATAGATCATGGAAGAACTGGCGTTTCGCAATCTTTTTTCTTCAATAAAGAAACAGTCTTTCCGGTTTTTCTTCTTTGCTGCATACAATGCAATCAATTCTGAAACAAATATGAAAAACAAAATCTGCTCCTGAAGATTTGTAGTTTTAGGACAAGGTCTTTTTGTTACCAATCCATAATTTTTTAGAGTCTTCAATAGTTTTTCATTGTACGAATTTTTTCCATCAAACAAGATGACAGTATCGCCTTTTCGGGCTGAAAACAATCCCATATGTGAAAACTGCTCTATTCTCTCATAGTGCGCGTCTGCACCAACTGTCTCGTACAACTTGGCTGCACAAAACATGGCAATTGGCATAGTATAGAGAC
>JBAVVB010000213.1:0-1597 GCA_049697075.1 Nitrosotalea sp. | reverse complement strand
GTGCAATGGAAAAATATGCCAGAAAGAAGGGTGCAGAACACCAAAGAGTAATTGATACAATCAAGACAAAGTATTGGTAAGAGAAACCAAATACATAAATTGCATCAACAGATGAACTAATTCGTGCCAACTCACGGTTCGCTTACTAAAGCAGGTAAAGTTAGAGGCCAAACTCCAAAAGTCCCATCAAGGGAAAGACACGGAGAAATTGGCATTACAAGAAATCGCGATAATTTTAGAAAAAGATTCATCCTAAAACGAGTTCCTGGACAAAATAAACCAGGTCAAAGAAGAAGAAAGTAGTCACAATATCCTCATTTTACTATATTTCACAAATGGTATATTCATAACTTGACAATAACAGAATCTTTTTTTATAGTCATGAATGGGGAATCTTTGCATGTCTCTAAATGAATCAAACTCTGTGGGCTGTTCCAAATTAATCGATGTGCGAGGCTGTAAAGAACCAAGAACAATCAAGCAAGGAAAACAATACTCAATTGATATCAATGATGATCCAAGAGTGCTCTTCAAGGATAATGTGGGAAATGTAAAAGAGATGAAGTTTAAGCGAAACTGTACTATTACCATATCGCCTGAAAAGATATTCTATAATCGCGACGATGTGGAAATAAAACCAGCTAGCATAACATAGGTAATCAATTCATAAATATTGATTTTGTAAACATTTGATATTGATGGATTTTAAATACAGAGGAGCTATTATGGTATATAACAAGATATGTGGGAAAGGAGTTTGCTTTGAATTTTAAAATTTACGTTATAGCAGAAATAGTCAGCATATGTCTTCTTGTGTGGTTTGGTTCTACCCTTGTTAGAATTTCAGAAATAGAAGAAACACCTATTGTTTCTGATACGATAAGCTTTACAAATGCTGACTCTGGGCCGCAAAACTCTTTTTTGACAGTAGATGTTGCCCAAAATGACAAGTTTGTAAAACTCCAAGTTACTCAGGGAGATCCAACTGTTACACTGTGTCCAGAGGGAGATAGTGACACTAACGACTGTGCGCAGACTGACACTGATCCGGTAGATCTGAAAGGAGTTGATACGACAAACGCTACTGTGTGGATAGTGCAGCCAGGCAGCTATACTCTAGATATTTCAGATAATTCAAACGAAGCTGTGAGCTATAACCTGTCAGTTCTTCATCAACCTGGAGAAAGTACTCTGCTAAGAATTGGCATGGAAACAGTTGTCTGTGGAGTAGCAAGTATTGGATTTGGGTGGGTAATCCTACAAGAAAGAAAGAAAAGAAGATTGCAAGGATTATAGAAAATTCATGTGGACCAACCAAGGCCATACTTATGAAAAATTATGAATCATTAATTTCAAATCCTGTGATACAAAATATTATAAAATATCACACGTGGTTCACGATGATGCACTCTACCCGGGAACAAAACAAGCTAGCCTTTGTGACCTGTATAGAGGTAGTCTTGATGAGAAGGGGAAATGCCAATTATCATCTGGTGATGGCTAGGCTTGATTCTCTTTACAATTGTACAGTTATGGATTGTTATGAGCATCCAGAATATCTGAAAACAGTATTGAAAGAAGTGTATAAGGAAGATTA
>JBAVVB010000212.1:0-3636 GCA_049697075.1 Nitrosotalea sp. | reverse complement strand
ATACTAGGTAATATCATAGATACCATATTACTACATAGATAGCTGGTGGAGAGAAAATACAGCTAGAGATGTTAAATTATAATTGATCTGTGGCTATAATAATTTGAATCCAATCTTTAAAGCCAATCATGTCACTACCAGAAAACGAGTGTCAGAGATTACCTCCGAGCGATTACAGATCCTAGCCCAACTTTATAGACTAAACAATATTATCGCTCCCTCTATGTTTATCATTTGCAAATAACCATAGAGACATTATTTTTTTAATTTAATCTAACTAAAATTGTATTTTATGGAACTATTAGTTTTGCTCAAGTGATTTTATGTCTATAACAAACCTGTATCGAACATCACTGGCAAGTATCCTCTTGTAGGCGTCATTGACTTGCTGGATTGGGATGACCTCGATTTCACTTGCGATGTTGTTTTTGCTGCAAAAATTGAGCATTTCTTGGGTCTCTTTGATGCCTCCAATAAGAGAGCCTGCAAGGCTACGACGACCTGCAACTAGAGAGTAGGAACCAACTGGCGTTTCCTTCTCTGGAATTCCAACTACGACCATTGCACCATCAAGGGCAAGCAGATCCAAGTATTTGTTCCAGTCAAGATCGGCTGAAACGGTATTTATCATCAGGTCAAAATACCCTTTGAGTTTCTCAAATGTTGTGGGATCTGACGTGGCATAGAAATGATCTGCACCCAGTTTTTTGCCGTCTTCTTGTTTTTTGAGCGAATGGCTAAGCACGGTAACTTCGGCGCCAAGTGCATGTGCGAGTTTTACGCCCATGTGGCCTATACCGCCAAGACCTATTATGGCAACTTTTTTTCCAGGGCCTGCCTTCCAATGCATCAAGGGAGAATAAAGCGTGACACCTGCACACAAAAGCGGTGCTGCCTTGTCTAGAGGAAGATTGTCAGGAATAGAGAGCACGTAATTTTCATCTACCACGATTTTGTTAGAATACCCTCCCTGAGTAGGAGTACCGTCTTTTTCTGTTCCATTGTAAGTTGTAGTCATTCCTTCTGTACAATACTGTTCAAGGTTTTTACGACAAGGCTCGCACTTGCGACAAGAGTTGACAAAACATCCTACACCCACCCTGTCGCCTGCCTTGTATCGAGTCACTTTAGGTCCAACTTGTGAGACTGTACCTGTTATTTCGTGTCCTGGAACCATTGGGAATTTCGATCCTCCCCACTCATCACCCACTTGGTGTATGTCGGTGTGGCAGATTCCACAGTATCCAATATCAATTATAACATCATAATCAGAAGGCTCGCGCCTTTCAAAAGAGTATGGACCAAGAGATGTTTTTGCTTGCTGTGCTGCATATCCATGAACTTTAATCGTCATTTTCAGTCTAGATACTTTGAAGGCTTCAATTGTATTTAATTATTGACAGTAATGTGCATGCTACTGGCATGACATGATAAAGCGGACCCGAGGGGACTCGAACCCCCGACCTCAAGCTCCGCAAGCTCGCGCACTATCCAAGCTGTGCAACGGGTCCAACAAAACTTCCAGTTAGCCCGTTATAATACATTTCAAATGAATCAAAAAATCTATGCAGTCTCTCTTGGTACCGTTTCCTTGTCGGTAATATTCATCGTGTTTCTTTTCAGTTGATGAGGGGTAGAAACTATAAGGAAACAGTTTCCTCTTCTTGTTCTGCCTTTTTGGCAAAGACATAATTCATGATCAGTCCTGCAATTATTGCACCAGTAATTGGGGCCGCCCAATACATCCAGTCGTAACTCCAATATCCAGAGATTAGCGCAGGTCCAAATGTTCTTGCAGGGTTGACACTTGCCCCTGTCAATGGCACACCAATCAAGTGTATCAAAAATATCATTCCACCTATTGCAATACCATACATTCCAGCAGGAGCCTTTTTGTGCACCGCAGTCATGAAAACCACCGTCACAAGGAAGAATGTAAGAATTGCTTCTACCGCAAATCCAGACGAGACACTGTTATGAAGTAATGCACTAGGTCCAGCTTGTGTTCCATAGTTTACCTTTGCGCCAATATCAGGCAGAATAGCCTTGTAAGACGCAGCAGCAGCTATTGCACCAATTAGTTGGAAAATTATATACACGATACCGTCTTTGATATTGATTCGTTTTGTTACCAGCATGGAAATAGTAACTGCAGGGTTAAAGTGTCCCCCAGATACGTGTCCAAATGCGTAAACCATGAGGCCTATTGCGGCACCATGTGCAAGTGCTATCATAACTATTGCTTGAATTGACAGCCCAGTTCCATATGCAACTGCAGCAAGTCCAATGGCAACAGGTCCAAAGAAGACCAAGCAGTATGTTCCAATTGCTTCAGCAAGCCATGCACGTGGGTTTACCATATTACTGAAATCTCACCTAGGCACATACCATATAAAACATTCGAAATCACTTGACAAAAAATAATTAGGGATTCGTTATTTTTGGATATCATGTTAGCTGAAGGCGATCAAGTTCCTGATTTTGCGTTAAAGGATGCAGAGGGGAAGATTCTCAAAAAAGCAGAATTCAAGGGAAAAAAATATGTTGTCTACTTTTACCCAAAAGATTTCACGCCAGGATGCACGACAGAGGCTGCAGAATTTGCTCGCGATTACAAGAAATTCAAAAGTGCCGGAATTGAGATAGTCGGGATAAGCCCCGACGATGAAGAGTCTCACAAAAAGTTTGGTGAAAAGATGAGCGTTCCGTTCATCTTGCTTGCTGATACAGACAAAGATGTAGCAAAGAAATTTGGCGTCTGGGGGAAAAAACAGTTCATGGGACGCGAGTACATGGGAGTAAACAGAACAACTTTCCTAGTAGATGAAAAAGGAAAAATTTTCAAGGTTTTTGAAAAAGTAAAACCTGCAGGACACTCACAAGAAGTGTTAGAAGCTTTTAAGGCTTGAAACCTGCTGGCAGCGTACCGCGTTGAGTTTTTGGTTTTGCCGGTTCTGGTGCCGGTGGCGCTGCTGTAGTTCTTGTTGCTTCACCCTTGAACTGTTTGTTTGCAGGATGATATGACAATCTAGGTCTTGTTGCGAAATACTTGTTTCCGCTGTAACCTGTAGAGCTTAGTTTAGCATATGTTGGTGACACTTCGCCGACCTCTGGAGTTGAAGACGATGTTGTTCTTGGTTCCTCTTTTGGTGTTGGTGGCGGTGATGCCTTGAAACCAGCTGGTAAGGTGCCATGTGTTGGACCAGAAGCTGTAGGTCTTGGTTTTGCCGGTTCTGGTTTTGGTGCTGGCGGAGGTGCCGTGTGAGATTGTTGTGGTGGCGGTGCGTTAAATCCAGCAGGCAATGTACCACGTGAAGACGATGGTTTTGGTGCTGGTGGAGGCGCTTTGTGAGTCTCTTCCTCTGGAACATAATTTTCATATTCTGCACCCTTTGACTTCCACATCGATTTCTTTTCCTGTTCTACAGTTCCAGCAGGCAATGTCTCATGTGAAGATGAGTGTTTTGGCTCTGGAGCTGGCGGTGGTGCAGTAGTGGTATAGGTACGTGTAGTAGTTACTTCACCCTTGAACTGTTTGTTTGCAGGATGATATGACAATCTAGGTCTTGTTGCGAAATACTTGTTTCCGCTGTAACCTGTAGAGCTTAGTTTAGCATATGTTGGTGACACTTCGCC
>JBAVVB010000211.1:0-3724 GCA_049697075.1 Nitrosotalea sp. | reverse complement strand
AGTATGCATGCACTTTCCGCAGTAACTAAAATGTAAAGACTTGTCTTGATTACGTGTTTTATATTTGGCAATTCAAACAAATGTGGAATCTTCTTCATTCCAATACCACAATATCGAAAAGTGTTCTTAAGATTTGAAATAAAGCTGATATTGCTTCCTTGCTCTAGGGCAGAGCAGCACGCACCCAATCCTTGTTTTGAAGTGTATCTTCCTATTATAGTACAAAATGTAGTTAGGCTTGCAAGGCCGTAACCAAGAGCATACGACATGATTACTCCAAATAGACTATGATAACCAAATAATACAAATGATATGCCCTGTCCTACCTGGGATGACAGGATACACAAAATTATTATCCCAACAGCGGAAGGGTATGATTTTTTGACTTGGTTGAGAAATGAAGGGGATTTTTTTATGTGTGGAGTTGAAACGCAACAACATGTTCCTGTAGGGCAAATCTCGCACATGGAATCTTCGGTGCATCTACAGTCAACACATGAGCAATTTGACAATGTGTCACCATACGTATAATCATATTTTAACAGTTTGTAAACACCTGAGTTTATCCAAGACCCATCTTGCGCAGCATTCCTTGCAGTTGCCTGCCCTTTGATGCTTTCATCATGGTCTTAGAGTTCTTGTATGCCTTGAGTAATTCTTTTATCTCATGCTCAGGCCAGCCAGAGCCTCGCGCGATTCTCTTTATGCGAGACGCATTAATTAGATCCGGATCAGCCTTTTCCTCTTTTGTCATGGATTGGATTGCATACCTCCATCTTTCCATCCGTTCCTCTTGCTGGTCTAGTTGGTCTTCTTTTACCATTCCAGAAATTCCAGGCATGTTCTCCATTATGCTTCGCAGGCCACCTGCCTTGGTAGCTTCTTCTATCTGGAAGTAGAAATCTTCCATGTTCATCTTGCCATGGGATATACGCTTGAGCCTCTCTTCGTTTCCCTCAGTCTCCAGTCTTGCTGCCATGTCAAGCAGGGCCTGAATATCTCCCATCCCAAGCATCCTTCCAACAAATCTAGTTGGCGAAAATTTTTCCAAATCATCAATTCGTTCACCTGTTCCAATGTACATTATTTTAGCTCCGGTAGCAGCTGCTGCAGCAAGAGCCCCACCACCCTTTGCACTAGAATCTAATTTTGTTATGATGATACCGCCAACTGGAACTATCTTGTGAAACGCTTCTGCCTGGTTGTAACATTGCTGGCCTATTGTACCATCAATGATGAGCAACGCCAAGTCAGGATTTGCCACCTTGCCTATTCGAGTCATCTCGTCGAGTAGATCTTTTTCTTCCTTGTGTCTTCCAGCAGTATCTATCAATACAATATCAAAATTCTTTCCCTCAAAATGTTTCAGGCCATTTTTTACAATCTCAGGTGAGTCCTTGTTGCCTTCCTCGCCATAGACTTCAACATTTGCCTTTTCACACATTGTCTTGAGTTGGGTCAAGGCACCAGGCCTGTACGTGTCTGCTCCAACTACACAGACCCTATATCCCTGCTTTGTCAGATATTTTGCAAGTTTTGATGTTATTGTTGTCTTGCCGCTACCCTGGATTCCAAGCATTAGTACGCGGTTCATCTTACCGGGCTGGAAAATGTATTCGTTCTCTGTTCCCAATAATTTTGAAAGTTCGTCATACAAGATCTTTACAATGTGATCTTTTCGTGATAGTCCTGGAGGCGGAGTCTCATTGAGCGAGCGTTCCTCCAGATTTTTTGTAATTTGAAAGACAAGTTTTACATTGACATCAGACTGTAGCAATGCCCTCTGGATGTCTTTAGATAATTCCTTGATTAGTGCCTCATCTATGGCAGACGAGTTGACTATTTTTTTCAGTGCAGCCCGGAGGCCTGTCTTGAGGCTGTCTAGCATTGTTCTTCCAAAACAGCTTCGGTTATTTCAAACCTTCCTCTGTACCCATCCCATATTTGGTTTGATTTTACAATCTTGATGTGTCCAGAAAACAAGGGACATGATACCACAAATGTCTCTGCTTCTCCTCCTTCAAATGATGCGTTAAACCCAAACTTGGATGACATCGCAATTAATTTTTCAACATCTGATGAAGTTATTTCTTTTCCAAGCCAAGAATCGTCAAGCCCCTGTGCAGTAACACTTGTAACAATAAACTGAAACCCAGATTGTACCAGCTCATGCAGATAGCTTGCCTCGTTTACATTCCAAAGTGGAGCGATCACATCAAGGTCCACACTGCGACAAATTGTTTCAAAATGGTTTTTCTGAAATGCACTACGGATTCCCCCATGAACTACTCCCTCTATTCCAAACTGCTCCTTCGCAGTCTTTAATGCTTTTTTTAGATTATCAACCTCTATTCTGATATCATCAGAATCAAGACCGACAGAAATTTGTGGAATGTTCATCGCTTTTGCCTGGAGTACAGTAAGCCCAATGTTTGGATGGTGCAATAGATGACTTTCTTCAGATTTTGGAAATATGGTAACAAGACATGATATGTCATGGCCTTCAGATTTTGCCTTGTAAATAGCAAAGGTACTGTCCTTTCCGCCTGAGAAAAGTGATCCAAGTTTCAATTTGCACTCTGGATGTATCCATTCAATTAATTTTTTTCTAGCTCGGCTACTTTTTTGAGGCAGACCTCACATAGGGCCAAGGGGCCCCTTAGCGTAACCTCGACGTTTGATGCAAGACATACGTGACATAGGCCTTTCATGTGCTATGTATGCATGTCATTGCGTATAACTCATTCGAGAAAGAGAAAGCCTTGGATGCTTCACACTCATAATCTTCATCACAATGATATCAGTTGGCTTTTCTCGTCATCATCAGCATCCGAACCTAGTTCTTGATTCGGACTATAATAGTTCTATCCATTACTTTCCAGTATTCAACATCTTGTCCCTGGGCTATCTTGTTTACCACTTCATCTTCTATCTGGGACACATCGAAGACCTCAAAGCTCTCCGAGTCCATCACCTGTACAATTACATCGGTTTTGGATATCACAGAGCCCACCCTCTTGTCAATTAGTGGCACCTGCACCTGTGCACTCACAGGAGATACGTGTGGATATTTTTTCTTGTCAAATATTCCAACAGCTACAATTCGTGCCTTCGCAGCTCCGTGCTTTCCTGGTTTGCTGGTATCATATTCTACTATCTTGCATGGCTCTTGGCTTGTAGCGTCAACAGGTAGTAAGATATAAGATCCAATTTTAAGCGAACCAAGTTCAGAAGGCTTACTCATCACACAAACAGAATTTGGCAGAGTATATAACTTTTTTATTTTATTTTTTCTATAACAGAAAGGTTCAACAAATTGGTCAGTCGGATTCCTTTTCTTGCAACTTCCTTTCTTGTCTTTTCACAATACTTGTTGTCGCTCTGGTGTGTGTTTCCACTTGAGACTTCAAAGACAACCAAATTATCCACATATGGAAAAGTAAACTTTGGAGACTCGGTTGAGGACATGTGCAAAGTTCCACACTCTGCCCGTCTTACTCTGTTACGCTTTGCCACAATCAATGCCAAGTCGGAGAGATCGGATTCTGAGTGTCCGTAATCAAGATAATAAACAGAAATAAGATTGAGTTTTTGGTCGCTGAATCTTTCAAAGAACTCTGTATATCTTGAGAAGACAAATGTTGGCCTCTCTTGTTTGTACTTGTTAACTTCGTCTAGTATGGGTTGTTGGTCTCGAAATCTTGCAAGAAGATACGTATTATTG
>JBAVVB010000210.1:0-1739 GCA_049697075.1 Nitrosotalea sp. | reverse complement strand
GCTCGTAAAATGCATGAATGAGCCAATCTACTGTTTCAGACATCCTATGCATGTCTCCGGATTCTATGCCCAGAGTATCAGAAAGAGAGATTTCGCTTGATTCAGTGATCCAAGCATGCATTGCAAGTAGGCTTCGATTGCAATCATATTCTGAGATGCTTTCAATCAATTGATCAGAATAGTTTTCAAGAAGTGTACTGATTAGTTCATAATCCTTGTTCCTTAATGAAAACTTGGGGAAAAAATCTTCACAGCTTGTTATAATATGCAATATCCCAAGAGTGTGTTTCCTGCCTTTTGAAATTTGTTGAAGCGTTTTTCTGAAATAAACAGCTGTGAGTGGATCTACGTACAAAGTTGAAGTCTTTTTGCCAAATTCTGTTGCGATGAATCTACCCCCTTTTTGTTTCAAGAGTTCTTCCAGTTCAAGATAACGTAATGCTATCTGAATCTTGAATTTTATAGTTGATTTTCTTTCCTGAGATCCCGAAAGTGTTTTTGAGAAAAAATCAACAATTTCTTCATTTTTTATTCCAGGAGTAGTTGAAACCAGGCTCAATATGTGAATTCGTAGTGCCTTGTCATCTGTGAGTTTTGAAGAAATTGGTTCCGGCATGCCATTGATGTAATAATCAAAGAGATCATCACTGTTAGAACTTCCAACGATAATTGATTCTCCATATTCATCATACTGAGGTCTACCAGCTCTGCCAGAAAGCTGTTTGTATTCAAGAATGCTGATAGGTTTGTTGACTCCATATTTTCCATCATATCTATTGACGCTGGAAATTATTACTCTTCTTGCTGGGAGATTCACTCCAGCAGCCAGTGTCGGCGTAGAGGCGAGGATCTTTATTCTTCTATTCCTAAATTCTAACTCGACAATATCCCTGCAATTCTGGTTCAGTCCTGCATGGTGAAATGCAACACCTTTTTTCACTAACGTTGCCAGACTCCTAATGAGTTCTGTATGTTCATTGTCTTCAAGAAGTCTTTGCGAGATTTGTTCTAGAATTTTCTTTTCTTCTTCTGTTATATATTTTGAAACTGCATCAGATGCCTTTGTTGCAAGAGATACAGAGCGTGCTCTAGTTTCAGCAAACATGATTGCTTGGCCTCCATTTTTGAGAGAATCCAAGCCCAAGTCAACTGGAGCTCCCCTAATGCTTGTCTCAATTTGAAAATTCTTCTTGTTCTGCATGGTTACCATACCCTGATCGTAAACCCCTTCCCAGAGCGGAACTGGCCTCCAGTCGCTTTCCACAAGTTTACAATCAAGCCATTTTGATATCTCAGCAGCATTAGTTACGGTTGCACTAAGTGCAAGTATCTGCGGTTTTTTCTGGAGTGACATTAGTTTGGTGAGCACGATATCAAGGGTTGGTCCCCTATCCTCATCCCCCAGTAAATGAACCTCGTCTGCAATAACAAGACTGATTTCATTTAACCATTCAGCGCCTTGCCTCATGACAGAGTCCATCTTTTCATTAGTAAGAACAAGAATATCGTTTGATCCTAGATTTTTATCAGTCTGATCATAATCGCCTGTTGAAATCTGAATCTTAATTTTTTTATCAAGGTCTACGGATTCTAGTTTTTTAAATTCAGAAAATTTTTCAGAAGCCAATGCTTTGAGAGGACTAAGATACACTACTTTGCCCTTTTTCTCAGAGATGTGTTTTATTATGGCAAGCATGGCAATTAGCGTCTTTCCGCTTGCAGTTGGAGCAGAAACAAGT
>JBAVVB010000209.1:0-4114 GCA_049697075.1 Nitrosotalea sp. | reverse complement strand
TTCAAGTACATGGCGGCGTTCCTTATACGACATGTCTAAACAGCTTTTGCTATCCGAAAATAACACGTCAAAGAAATTGACTGTTATGGGATAGTCTTGCACGGCCTTTGCAATGTCGTATTTCCGTCTTCTATGCATGAGCTCTTGAAAAGGTAAGAACTCTCCAGTGTCTTCATTTATTGCTACTATTTCTGCCTCCAATATGACTTCGTTAGCCTTTATGGATTTTCCAATCTTCTCCACAATGTCAGGATAATAACTGGTGATATTCTCAAGACTCCTAGAATAAAGAATGATCTTGTCTTTTTGCATGTGGAGTTGAACACGTTCTCCGTCAAGTTTGTATTCTGCCGCAAACTCTGCCTCTATTTTCTCATGAGCTTCCTGTGCACTCTTTACTCTCTCGGCAAGCATGGGGCGAATCGGACTGAAAACTGATACCTGAAAACTCTCCAGCGCACTGGCGCCGTTTTTTGCAACGGCCTCTGCTACTCTGCCCAAGTCACTGCAAACATTGTATGCATGTTCTAACAGCGGCCTATTTTCTTTTGAACCAGTAAATGCAATCGACAGTGCATCAAGAATGGTATAATCTGCCACTCCTAATCGTAGGTTGGCTGTAATTATTTTTGCAATGAATCTTCCTTCTGTGGGGCTAGCGTCATTTAATAGGCTAGAGATGTATTTCATCTTCATATCTTGAGACCTGTTTCCCTTGAGTGATGCTATCTTGAATAAAGTGTCATAAACTCTCTCTACGGTGATATCTTCCTTGAGAAAAGTTGTTTGTGTTTTTTGTTCCAAGATGTTGGCAGTAGTCTGACCAAAATCGCCAACTTTTTTGTACTCATGTTCTATCTTCAATACCGGAACTCCTGTCGATTTTGATAGTGCTCTAATTGCGATCTTCTCGGCAACTCCTATTTCGATTCCTTCATGTTCGGGTCTCAACTTGCCTTGAAGCAAATATGCTACCTTTGAAATTATTTCAGATGAAGTGATCTTAAATAAATCCACTAAATGCTGAGTCAACTCAAGCCGTTTAGTAGTACCCTCCATGTACCCTAGAGTGTCAGCAACCAACGAGAATTTCATCTGACGATTTTTACAATCTGTAGGATAAAAGGTTGAGTTATTTTAGATGTAAATGTGTCTTGATTTTTAATCGTATTTCGGGAGTTCTTTTCAAAATGATGTTATGAAAGTCTGAGGATTCTTCCAAATCTAAATATCTCTTATTTCTCTGTAAAAATCCATCAAAGAAAACTCCGCAGATATAGCCAATGTAAATTCCATATGCAAAGTCTTCAAGGTTAGATGTTACGGATACGGACTTGGACTCGGACAAAACCATCTTGGGATAATCTAGTGCATATGTTATGATGTCGCCAAGATTTTTTTCCTCGATCACACCCAAGCCCATAGAGTGCCCAAATTTAGCTTGTATTTAGAACTTCTGAAATTCTCGTTCGTTTATAAATAGGAAGCAGAAAGCTCGATTATGGGTGGAGCAAAGAAACAATCCCCGGCACAAGCAGAAAAGTCTCAGACTGCAGAAGCCGCGAAGAAGGATGGTTCAAAGAAAGAAAAGAAAGAACAGAAACAAAGAACAAACATTTCTGTAATAATAGATGAAGGGCAGGCTATGACTTTTATAAAAAACGCCAAGGTCTTCACCGTACAAGAATTGTCTAGACAAACAAATGTCAAAGTGTCTGCAGCAAACGCGTATCTGCTAAACTTGTTAAAACAAGGATCAATAAAGAGAATAGGTGGATATAGCGGACATCACATCTATGTGCCGTCTTGAGATATAGAAAATATATCCCCTGGTTTAATTTCTCTTAACGCTTCCAAGTTTGATGTTATTTTGCCAACAAGTGTCATAAGTTTGGCGGAAGGGACGTCTTCTAAAAAGAAACAAATCGAACCATTTGACGCCATAAAGCCAACTTCTCCCTTTTTGAATTGTGTTCTGAGTTTTTCGCCTCCTGCAGTAAGAGATGTATCCATGAATGCAATGGAATTGCCCATCATGTGTGAATTGCCCTCAAGTGGTAATGCTCTAAGTATAGAACCGACAGTTTTTGGTGCAAGATGACGCTTTAATTCTAATTTCATCGCCGCCTTTCCTTTCAGAGATAGTGTTAGATCAATTTTGGACACCGATCCAGCACTCATTTTTGAACGAGAGTATTATGAAATATATAACGTTTCTTGCCGTTCCATCTTAATGTCTGATGAACCTGAGGAAGTTAGTGTAGATACTGAAGAGGTTCCAGCAGAAGAAGAACCGATAGAATCGATTTTACCGAAAGAGCCAGAACCTGTCGAAGTTGTCTCTGAGGATGGTGTAGAAGAAAAACCGGTAACTAAGAGAGGAAAGAAAGAACTCTCGCCAGAAGAACTTGCAGAACAGGAAAGGTTACAAAAAATTATTGCCGCAAGAGAAATTATCGAGGTAGACCCAATACATATTCCAATAGAATATGAAACTACGGGAAAGGGCAAGATCATGATAGGTCCTCCTACACTTACACGCTTTGAAAAAGCTAGGATTCTTGGAGCAAGAGCGTTACAACTTTCACTTGGAGCACCACCATTCATTTCAGTACCTAAAGAAGTAGCAACCTCACTTGATTTAGCTTATACTGAACTTGAAAAACGTGTTATCCCAATTACAATAAGACGCGTATTGCCAAATGGTGATTTTCAGAATATTCCAATTGATCTCTTCGATTAATGGATGATTTGTCGATAAGATTTTAATAGAATGTATAATTTGGTGTTTGGTAGAGTTTGTTGAGTGGAATCGAGGAAAATGTGCAACTAAATGATATGTCATCCAATTCAAAAGACAGAAAATTGATCGCAATTAATCAACAACCCATAATGGAATGCGCGCTGGACATTTTGACAGAATTGGTAAAACATAGAACCGTCACTCTCAAGGCTAAGGGAGATTCAATACCTACAGCAGTAGCAGTGGCAAACGTGATAACTGAAAACATGATGAAGGGAAATTCTAAGATATCCGATATTATAGTAGATAGTGAGAGCCAAGGAAACCACGGCCCGCTTGTCTCAATAATTGAAATAACTATAACAAAAACAAACTAGAAAGTGCTTCTTGGACCTTTGAGGAGCATGCTTTCGCATTCCTTGCATATTGCTTCATCTATGTTTGATTCTAACTGATGATGTATATCACAGATCAAAAGACTTGATTTTATGTAATTGCAGAGACCTATGAATTTTGAAAGGCTAGAAGGAGTATATGCCATATTAGATGCTAAATTATTACAAATATCACTTATCATATCTGATACTTCCTTAATTGCAAGAAGCTTATTGATCAGTTCAGGATCCCCTCTGGTCCCTCTTACATAGTTACTAATCGCAGCTTGAGTCACTCCTAGCATCTTTGAAACTTCCTCCTCTCGTATTTTGTGATCCTCGATGAGCTTTTTAGCCAAGATAGCTCTTAATGCAGGAATTAGCGTCTTTGTTTCAATTTCAGCAGGCAAAAGCATACAATTTTTTCCTTTGTAAAATATTTAAAGCTAGTCTTTATCGTCATGATAACTTATTTGAGAGATTACTTCAGATCAACTGATTGCAAGACATCTGTTCAAGGCTACAGTCACTCGTATTTGATGCTGTTAAGAGATGCAAATCTGAAAGTATTTCTCTATCAGGAGGTCTTGACTCTTCAATCATTGCGTCTTGCCTTGACGCAAAAACCACTCAAGCATATGTCATGGTGGCAAAAGATTTTCCATCAACAGACTTGGTGCATGCCCAATTGGCTGCTAAGATGAGTGGTCTGAAACTAACCATACTTTCTGTATCTATTGATGAATTATTACAAGCAATTGAACAAACAATCAAAATCCTACATGTTTTCAATCCTATTGAAATCCGGAATAATGTTGTACTTTATCTTACAATGAAAAATGCAAAGCATGATGGTTTCAAGTCTATTATTACAGGTGACGGGGCTGATGAGCTTTTTGCAGGCTATAATTTCTTTCAAAAGATGTCGCAGTCTGAACTACAAAAAGATCTGGAACGAATATGGAAAATAATGCATTTTCCATCCATGTCAATATCG
>JBAVVB010000208.1:0-6365 GCA_049697075.1 Nitrosotalea sp. | reverse complement strand
AATTCCATGCCAAATCCTGTTAGAATACGTGTTGATACAAAATTTCTATTAGCGTCTCCCCCAAGGACAAGAGACGTTTTCATGAACATGATGTCAGAATTTAACAATAATATCTACTTGCTTGCCTCAGAGGATCCACGGATAATATCAGAGTGGAAAAAGATCTACCAAGATTTGGACTACATATTTGATAATATGTTGATAGGAACAACTGAAAAATCTGCGTTAGAGAACTTTATTGAAGATAAATTACATCCAAGATTTGTCTACTTTTCTGATTACAAGAAGATACTTGGAAACATTGACCTTGAAGAATTTGTGAGAGAAACAAAGGGGATTAGAGCCAAAGGATTGGAGTATGTTGAAGAGTTTGACAAGGTCGAGACTGTTATGAATTTGTTTTACTTGGCAGAACTTGACGCAGAAAAACTCGAAGAGGCTCAGAATAGCCCTTCAAGACTGATAAAGCTGCTTCACACTTCAAGCAGAAAGCTTAGTGATAGGCTCAATCCTGCATGGAAGGGCGATCCCATTCATGTAGAGCTGAGATGGAATCCAGGAAACATTTTGAGTGTGGTAATATCTGACGTTCACAAGGATGGAACTGTCACCAATACTGGTCTTTTGAATAGAAGAGCAGAAGGATTCAAGTGGACGTTTTCTTTCATAGTAAACTTTGCAGCAGAAACTCAAAAAGCTGAGCTAAAAGAAGCAATATTATTGCTTGATGAACCAGCAAGAAACTTACATCCTGCACAACAAAGAGGCATATCTGATCTTCTCAAAGGTCTTGCCGGATCCAATCAAATACTATATGCCACTCATTCACCGTTTATGATATTTGATTACACCCCCGGAAATCTTTTGGTAGTCGAACTTGATAAGAGAAAACACCTAAGTCATATTTACTATGATTACTGGAATGCAGATGATCAGACATTAATTCCAATATTATACGGTCTTACAAGAGGACTGACAGAATCCATCGTTGACAGACAAATTGGATTTAATTCAAGACCAGTCATCATTGTTGAAACAATGGCAGATTGCATGTATCTAAATGCATTTGACAAATTTCTCAAAGATCCAAATCTATCCATGAATCCATTGAATATAGTTCCAGCCTACAGTAAAAATTCTGTCATGCCATTGGCCGTATTTTACAGAAATCACGGATATGATACGTTTGTGTTGCTTGACAATACAGATGAATCTGGTCAGATCTCCACCCAGCTTGAATCAAATCAATTCAAAAAGGTGCAAATGATATTCTTTGAGCTTGGCGGACAAACAAAACAGTTCTTGGAAGATTTGATAATGGATGAAGATTATTTGTATGCCGTGAATCAGACATATGAAGTAAAACTAAGAAAAGAAGGATACAAAGCTCTAACTAAAGAAACTATTTCATCCAAGGGAAAAAGAAGCATGATAGACAATCTAAATGAGATTTGGAAAGAAAACCAGCATTTAGGATGGGAGAAATTTGAGAAAGAGGAGATATGCAGATACATCTGTGAAAAAATTGCCATAGGTGAAACTGACTTTTTGACAGATAAAACAAAAGACCAGTTTAGGACACTATATAGGCTAATAGCTGAGCGCATAAGACAGAATCAAAACATGGGCTCACCGACAAGCCTCACATACTCACGACGAGAGTAAATCAGTTATTTTTTAGAATACTCACAAATTGCACTCAAGCAGAAACGACAAGAATGAATGATTCATCATTAAGATTTAATTTAGAGGCGGGTTGCTCTTTCGTTGAGAAATGTTATTAAAATCTACTATCCTTGTTGCTTTGATCATTAGCAGTGTGTTTATCGGCCTTATACTGACGGCACATGCTTCATCTAACTTGGTTACAGTAACCTCAACAAATACCCCAGGCGACACAGCCCAACTACAAGTTACAAACAGTCCTTCAAACACCGTTGGTATTTCATCTCTTACTTTACAGATTAAAAATGGAAATTTCAACTCTTTTACATTGGCAAACGGATGGATTGGAAAGAAAACATCATCTTCTACCATAGCATTTTTTGCTTCAAATCCACTCGAGCCTGGCAACTCAACAATGATTACAGTCAACACCGATCAGCAGACTCCAGATCTTGTATGGAGTGCATTTAATTTAAATAATAATCAGTTAGGTACTGGTGAAATTGGAGCTCCAATAATACCACCAACTCCACCACCAAATTCAAACCAACCAAAAAATCAAAACCAGGCAACACCCCCGCCTACCATAAATCCTGGAATACTTGGAATGTCTACTTTTAGAATCATACCTTCAACACCAGCTCCGGGTTTTGATGTTCGTGTTGTTGGACAGAGCTTTGCGTCATCTACATCTCTTGATTTGTATTTGGGAAGTCAAAAGATAGATACCTTTTCGTCAGACAGTAATGGAAACTTTGTCATAACCACGACGATTCCTCAGAGTCAACAGACAGGCAATGCAGATTTTGTTCTAAAAGACCAAACAAATAACCAGAAAACATTCACTACAACCATAGAACCAGCACCGCCTTCTCGTACAACAACTCCACAAGCAATTGCATTAACTCTAAATGTTGATCCTATTTTACATCCAGGTGACACTGGAATAATTAATGGAACAGCAGATCCAGGCAGCACCGTGACGATTTCTCTATTGAATTCAACCGGAACAAGCATAACAACATTTACAGCAACTGCTGCCCAAGATGGAAACTATGCAGTTTCACAAACAATTCCTAATGACAGGCCATTTGGCAAATATACAGTTGCAGTTTCAGATGGACAAAGCCAAATCAGTAAAGTCTATACCGTAACATCTATCCATCAAATCTCAATATCAACACCACAGCAGGAGTACAACCCTGGGCAGGTCATGACAATAAATGGCACCTCAACATCTAACCAGCCTGTATCTATAACAGTAACAGATCCAACCGGAAATCAAATATATGAAAAAGATATCAATGTTACCTCTAATGGAGATGTATCACTATCATATCCAATAGACGCTGCTGCCATTACAGGCACCTATGTTATCACGGCATCACAAGGAAGTGATTCAGTTCCTATCTACGTCGGAATCGGTGCAGAACCAGTAGCAGGCATAACGGCTACTTTGGATAAACTAAATTACCAAAATACTGATAATCCAGTTGTCAGCATTTCAGCACCGCCTACTTCGACATTAAATCTTGTAATAGTGGACCCTTCGGATCAAGAAAAGTTTTCTGACATAATTTCCGTTGGGGCAGACGGTTTTGCCACATATTCATTTAATTTGACATCTTATACTCCCGGCATCTATTCTTTAGTGCTAACCAGAGGAGATGACAAGGTGGAAGATAGCTTTGCAGTAGGGCTCCAAACTGGTTGTGGACAGATATCCATTAGGACTGTGGCATCCACATACTCGCCAGGAGACGGCATGCTCATTTTCGGAAATGCCAACCCAGACTGTATCGTACAGCTTGCTTTAACAGATCCAAATGGCCAGCTGGTAAAAACTGAACAATTATTTGTAAACAAAGAAGGTATTTTTTCGGCATTTGACTTTAGGATACCCGACGATGGGGTACCTGGTACTTGGAAGTTGGATGCCACAAGTGGCATAGATCATATAAGTTCGGATGTTAACGTACAATCTCAATCTCTAATGACTGTACAACTGGACAAAAGCCCCCCGATCTATAATACAGGAGATCTCGTTAAGATTTCAGGAAGTGGGATAGGCCAGGACTTGGGCGTCATCATTAACATAATTGGAGCAAACAATACAACCATTGATACTTTATCTATCCATTCAACAAGTACTGGAGACTATAGTACAGAATGGGCTGTTCCAACGTCCTTAAGTGCTGGAGTCTATACGATACAAGTAGAATCCACCGTTGGCAAAGTGACTACACCCATAACAATTCAATAAAATCTAAATTAAGAAATATTTTTTACATCCACAGCTTGTGAAGCATTTGTGAATCTAAAAGAAAGAATTGCAGAGATACCCGATTTCCCAAAAAAAGGCATCTTATTTAGGGACATTAGCCCTCTTTTAAGAGATCCAGCAGCACTTTCACTCGTAGTAGAAGAATTCTCAAAACGCATACATCCTAAAGAGGTAGACGTTTTTGTCGGTATAGAATCAAGAGGTTTTCCTCTGGCCTGTGCACTTGCTCTCAAATACAGCAAGGGCATGGTGATGGTAAGAAAGCAAGGAAAACTACCAGGCCCCACGCATAAACTGACATACAACATAGAGTACGGCACGGCTACAATGGAAATTCAAAGTACCGCAATTAAAAAAGGCGAAAAGGTTCTCATATGTGACGATCTGCTTGCAACTGGAGGTACAGCAAAGGCTGCTGCCAATCTGGTTGAAAAGTTGGGCGGAATTGTTACAGGTTTTGCTTTCATCATAGAATTAACGGAGCTGAAAGGATCTAAAGTAATTAAGAATTACCGACACGAATCATTGGTGAAATATTGACAGAACAAGCTGAAGTTGGTATATTTGGCGGTACTGGAATTTATGACCCTGGATTACTAAGTGAGAGCAAAGAGATCACAATAGAAACACCGTTTGGAAAGACTTCTGACTCTATAACTGTTGGAATTTACAAAGGCACGAGAGTTGCTTTCATGCCCAGACATGGAAAAAAGCACACAATTCCTCCACACCTGATAAACTTTAGAGCAAATATTTGGGCCTTCAAGGAGATGGGCATTAAGCGAATAATAGCACCGTCAGCTGTTGGCAGTTTGCAAGAAAAATTAAAACCAGGAGACGTTGTAATTCCTACCCAGTTTATTGATTTTACAAAATCAAGAAAGTATACTTTCTTTGAAGACGGTAAAGTAGTACACATATCAGTAGCTGATCCCTTTTGCCCCGAACTTCAGTCCTCTGTATATAATGCTGCAAAAAAAATGGATTTGCACTTGCACAAGGATGCAACCTATGTCTGCATAGAGGGACCTAGATTCTCCACAAGAGCAGAGTCCAAATTCTACAAGAATGTCATAGGAGCTGACATAATAGGAATGACCCTAGTTCCAGAATGCCAACTTGCAAGAGAGGCCCAAATGTGCTATGTCTCAGTTTCTACCGTTACAGATTATGATGTATGGGCAGACAAGCCAGTAACTGCCAAAGAGGTTTTAGAAACATTGTCAAAAAATGTCAAGATCACAAAGAATCTTCTTGGAATGCTTCTTGACCTGATCCCCAAACAAAGAAGCTGTGCTTGTGCAAAGGCACTGGAAGAAGCAGGGTTTTAACCGTCTGCAAAGGACTCTTTCTTGAGTCCTTCAGGTAGAGAGATATCACCATGAACCAGTTTTTGTTGTAGTTCTCCTATTATTGTATCCACATCATAACCAAGTTTTACCAATTCCTTTTGAACAGCTTTTGAAATTTTAGCACCAATATTATGGCCTCCTATCCTTCCAAATGCAATAGCATTAAACTTGAAGGAATGATTGTCAATGATAAAAATACCTGTTATCTTGGCTGCCATTTGACTGCCACGCACGTTTTTGATATGAACCTCAAGATTCATGCCGTGTTCTTATATCTCTACGGCCTTATTTACAGAATTTTCGATTAAAAAGTTCCAGTGTTTGTCATCTTCTATTTTAAAGTCCTTGACTTTGAGGGTGATGATTTTATCTTCCAAGCATTCATGTTGAATTTCATCATCTTTCTTAATCTTAACAAGCTTCCATTTCTCCTTGTGTTTTTTCATATTACATAGAAGAACAGCCCATTTCTGATCTGAAGATATTTTTGGCATTCCAACATAATCGACAATACTTTCAATTCCAAGTTGTTTTTCTTCACAAAAGACTTTTTTGCACTTTACACAGCGCCAAATGTCTACAGAGCCAATCGTTCGCTTTTCATAGTTTATGTTAGTAACTCCAAAGTAAACTATCTCATGTTTACAAGAGTCTTGTTCTTCAGACATTATTCCTTTTCAATATGGGTTCTATTTAGTTCTTGCATCATCATACGGTTTTTCTAAAACAATCGATATGTTGTCAACCAGTAAATTCTTTTTAAAAGGAATATTTTCTCTCAAACACATTCTTCTATACATGTTAACTACAGCAAATCTTGGATGCATGGATTCAAACTCTGTCTTTGTAATATCAATAAAGCCTCCCAAGTCAACAAGACTTTTTGTCACTTCAGATGCTTGTGAATCTGATATGCTAAGACTTTGTGCAACATCATTTGCTGATT
This sequence comes from Nitrosotalea sp., assembly GCA_049697075.1. Classification (GTDB taxonomy): domain Archaea; phylum Thermoproteota; class Nitrososphaeria; order Nitrososphaerales; family Nitrosopumilaceae; genus Nitrosotalea. The sequence continues at coordinate 118 of JBAVVB010000208.1, read as the reverse complement.
TTTTTCCTTCCTTTACAACCAAGACAAAAACTTTTGCTTGCATTGGAGATAGTCTAAGTTCTGAAACAAGTTTTTCTTCAACGTCATCTATGTTTACACTCACAAGTGCTGAGACAAA
>JBAVVB010000207.1:0-4437 GCA_049697075.1 Nitrosotalea sp. | reverse complement strand
GATAGAGTTATTGCTAAAAGAACTAGGTATCCTTCAGAATAATTTCCAACCAGTATGCCAAGAAATATTGCGACTTCGGCAATCTTGTCAAAAACAGAATCTAGAAAGGCACCTTTTTTAGATGCCTTTCCTGTGATTCGCGCTACTTGACCGTCCACTATATCAAAAAATCCAGAAATTAAAAGTAAAACACCGCCGATTACAAATGAATACTGGAAATGAATTCCATAAACTATTGCGGACGCAAATGCAAATACAAGACCTACCGCCGTCCAAAAATTTGCAGAAAGACCAGTAGAAGCAAAGGCTTTTCCTATGTTTTCCAGAGCGGGTTTTAGGCTCTCTCTGAAATTGTTAAGCATCTTGACTCTCAATCGTTCTTTGGGATTAAAGCGTTTACGCCTTCACAGACGGACCAAAAATACTCAAATAATATAGGGTAGAATAACTTGCATGGGCATCATAGCCAAAGGTGCAAAATGTAATGTTATTGGTTGTGATAAAGACGGACTACGTTCTTTGACCACTTCCAAGGTGGAAGGCACTGGCTTGAGTATTTCTGGCGTTGGAAAGAAAACAGCACTATGCAAAGAACATTACAAAGAATGGAAAAAGGCAACTAAAGACGATCGAGATGTCGAAAGGGCTAGATACGATAGATTTTAGCCACCTTCTTTTATTCTCAAACTTGACAAAATTATTTAAGCAAATTTTACGTAAATTGTAATTGCGCAGCATCTTGAATATTCGACATGCTTGAAGGGCTAATGCCAAAAACGAGGCCTTTATAATGCCCTGATTTGTCAAACAATCCGATGAAGTCAAAACCAATGGGCGCACTATTGGGTGTTTTGGCGCTAGTTGCCATTACTGCAATAGCTCCACAAGCTTTTGCGGCCACTGCCCAAGTAACAATCAGTAAGGGGGCAAGCTTAACTAATGGTACTTGTTCAGCAACAACCTGTTTTAATCCAAATTCCGTCAGCATCAATGTTGGCGACACGATAACTTGGACAAACGCTGATACAGTTGGACACACTGCGACAAGCGGAAAACCTTCAGACAATACAACAGGTACTGTCTGGGACAGCAGTTTGATTAAGGCTGGAGGCACATTTACATCTCCTCCTTTCGCAACAGCTGGAACGTATAACTATTTTTGCCAAGTCCATCCATGGATGACTGGTCAAGTAATAGTTGGAGCAGGATCTGCAGCTAGTTCACCAACTACCACTACATCTTCAGGAAGCAACATGACAGGTATGAACATGACTGGAAACAGCACCACGTCTGGAAACCAGACCGTACCCGAATTTGGTCCTGTAGCGTCACTAGTTCTTGTAATTGCAATTATTAGCGTAATTGCATTCACAGCAAAGACTAGAGGCTTACCAAAGCTCTAGATCTTCCATTTTTCTATTTTTCATTCGCGCTATTTTTTTACATTTTTCTTGTTGCCAAAATATGAACTGGCGAGATCTTTGTAATACTTGTCCAATTTCTTGTACAAGCGCTTTGGTTTCCTAGGCTTTTCAGTGCTTAATGCATAAAGACATAGTATTGGAAATGCAATAGTTGCATCAGTGTACACCATTATCACATCTTCATGTGCGTCCTTTACTTTACCCCAGCTTTTTCCCTCTTGCAATGTAGCCCCAGATAGACCTCCAGTATCTGGTCTTGCATCAGTTATCTGAATTATGTAATTTTGTCCACCGTGACCCAATCCAAGTATTTGATCTAAGAGCGGACCTGTTTGCTGTGCAGTGTTTTTTGGCACTCCACCACCCAATTCCACAATACCAGATTTTTTCGAGTTGTAAACTATTGCAGCTTGCTCCAATATCTCCCTTACAAAATCCAAATTATACAACTTGTTTGCAAGGCGCAGCGGAGCAAGATCTAATGCAAGTGACGAGTCCTTCAAGGTGGAAATGTAGACAGGTACATCATAGTCATACGCAGTCACTACAAAACTTTTTTCAGGATGTTTTGAGTGAGCTTTTGAGTATTTCCCCATAGCATTACAGAATTCTGCTGTTGTAAATGACTCATCAATAAGATTGTCTGTGAACATTTTTTGAACTATTTTATCCTCTGCTTTTAGCGTCTCTTCCCCTTTGATGTACACATCCCTGATTCTGACAATATCTTTTTCATATAACACCATGTCATCTACTTCAAAATGACCTTGTTTTACAGGTAAACTCCATGCAAAATGGTCCTCATGATAGACGTTTGCCCCAGTTGATATTATCCAATCTACAAATCCTCGCTCTATCAGTGTTTTAAAAAGCCCGCCAAACCCAACCGGGGTCATTGCACCAGATATAGTAAGACATATGGTAGCATCGTCCTCAATCATTTTACAATAAAGTTTAGCAGCGTCACCTAACTGTCTAGCGTTATAGCCAGTACTTGCAAAGAGTTCTACCAAATCATCAATGCCCATGTTAGGTTTTATTTTTAGATGAGGAATATCTTTTCCACGAAAATTATGATGATCCACGAACGGGTAATCTAATTGCTGGTTAAATAAATACTTGCCAACATCATTTCAATAATCATATTTTGTGATAACGTGAAGAGTATGTTTGTGCAGCAGCTAACTTTACTTCTATTGCATGATGTTGTGAGACTTCATTATGCATTGTAACATGTGCATGTTCCTTGAAAACCAAGTTGCATCGATAACATTTCCATGCAGTCATGCTACTCATGGATCCATATCGCAATTTTGCTATATAAGACCCGCGTATGATTTGTACTAGTAAATCATCTAATCAAAAAACAATTTAACACAATTCTGATAAAACTTGATTGATAAATGGTTACTCATTTTCAGTTCTCGCCATATAGTATTTTAATAACAATCAAGAGACTGAAAATGAATGCAACCCTTCAAGCTAGGCAAATGGAACCTAAGTGAACTTGTAACTGACCCCTATTCTCCATCATTCAAGGGCAGACTACAAGAGATCGAGTCCAAAGTCAAAGAATTTGAAAAAAATAAGAAAAATCTCATTTCTAACATTTCTGAAAAAAAATTTGTGTCTATGCTCCATACTCTGGAAGAGATATCAGAAAAATTTGGCATTATCTCCGGCTATGCGTCACTTGAATATTCTTCAGATACCCAGTCTGATAAGATAACCTCACTCCTTACTAAAATGAGACAGTTTGGAGCAGAAATTGATAACCGTACTTTATTTTTTGATCAATGGTGGAAGAAGCAACTTGATGAAAAAAATGCACAGAGACTAATGCGACATACCAGCGAACTGCATGAATTTCTTAGGCATAAAAGGACATTGGCACGATATTCATTATCAGAGCCTGAAGAGAAGATAATAAACACGTTAGATGTCACTGGCCACTCTGCCCTTGTAAAACTGTATGACAAAATTACTAATGCATTCCAATTCACCGTGAAAATCGATGGAAAAACTAGAATCTATACTAGAGAAGAACTCACTCAACTTGTAAGAAGCCCAAAAGCAAAAACAAGAGAGATTGCATACAAATCACTTTTGTCCCAATTCGATAAGAACAAAGGTGTGTTGGGCGAGATATATCAAAATATTGTTCTGAACTGGAAAAACGAATGTATCCAAATTAGAGGATATGCATCACCCATATCTGTTAGAAACATTGGAAACGACGTAGACGATAAAACCGTCAAATCACTTATTTCAGTATGTAGAAATAATTCAGATGTATTTCGAAGATTTTTCTCATTGAAAGGACGCATCTTAAAAGTAAAGAAGCTTCGAAGATATGACTTGTACGCGCCCATCCAAAAAAAAGAAGAAAAAAAATACACGTACGATAAAGCAGTGAAGATAGTACTTCAAACCTTTGATAGTTTTAGTCCCACTTTGGGCGAATTTGCAAAAAGAGTGTTTACAGAAGATCACGTGGATTCTCAAATAAGAATTGGGAAGAGAAGTGGGGCCTTTTGTAGTACAATAGCACCAAAGATAACTCCTTTTGTTTTACTAAATTTCAAAGGAAGAACTAATGATGTCTTTACCATGGCACATGAATTAGGACATGCCATACACAGCATCGCTGCATCAGACAAATCAATTTTCATACAAGAAGCACCTTTGCCATTAGCAGAAACCGCATCTACATTTTCTGAGATGTTATTATTTGATAGAATCCAAAATCAAGTTTCAGATGAGGAGCAACAAGCAAACCTAGTTGAGCACATTGATGATCTTTATGCTACCGTTGGAAGACAGGCATACTTTACAATTTTTGAGATTGACGCACATCAAAAAATAGGGGAAAGTGCAACGGTGCAAGAAATATCTGAAGAATACATGAAAACATTAAAGGAGCAGTTTGGGACATCGCTTTCTATTTCTCCAGATTTTGCAGTAGAATGGACTTGCATCCCTCACTTCTTTCATTCCCCCTTCTATTGTTACT
>JBAVVB010000206.1:0-2206 GCA_049697075.1 Nitrosotalea sp. | reverse complement strand
AAAATTTCCTTGATGACGATGCAAAATGGAAACTGATTATTAATACAGTCGAAAAAGATCTAAAAAAACAACTAGAGCAGATGAAAGACATGGAACAACTTTTTCATGGAAACCTTGATCCTGATCCATGGTATCGTAGAAAACTAATACCTGTCATAAACAAAAATAATATTGAATTTAATTTCTATGTAATGTTAAAAGGATTGCTCCTCAGATTGGATCATTCAGCTTCTGCTGGCGTTTGTGCAGAGATAAAATCTTCCAATTATTCGTCAAAACAATTAGATGATTTCATGATCAAGAAGAGGAAGAAAGAAATCAAACCAGACGACATATGGCAGAAACAACATGTAATGAATTATCTGGATAGCAACGTGATCTTTCAAGCAGGTACGGGTCAAGGAAAGACAGAGTTTGCACTATACTGGTTAAATGGGTCAAAGGCATTTTACACACTACCAATTAGAACATCAGTTAATGCAATGTATACAAGATTAAGAAAAACTTTTGATTCTAATGAAATCGGATTGTTACACAGCGATAATAAATTATATTTATTACAAAATGATAAAGATGATGGAATAACTGATTCAATATCCGTGGCAGATGAATCACGACAGCTAAGTATGCCAATCACCGTGTCTACTGCAGATCAATTATTTACGGCAGTTTTTAGATATCCTGGATACGAGAAAATATACTCCACGCTTGCATATTCCAAGTTGGTGGTAGACGAAATACAATCGTATAACCCCGATATGGTAGCTGCTATACTGAAGTGTTTAGCAGATCTCTCAAAAATTGGATGCAAATTTTGCATGATTACAGCTACTCTTCCAGAGATGTATCTGGAGTATATAAAAAACAATACTGATGTAAAAATAGCTGATTCAAAGTTTAAGGATTCTCCTAGACATAGATTAAAACTAATTGATGGTTCTATTGATGATAATGAGGCAATAACGCTAATAGAAAAATTGAACAGAGAATACGATAAAGTTCTTGTAATAGCAAACACTGTAAAGATGTCTATTAGAATAAAAAAACTCTTGGATGAAAGAAGAATAGAATCCTCTCTTCTACATTCTAGATTTATTTATGAAGATCGTAACAAAAAAGAGAACGATGAAAAATTTGGAATCTTGAATGCAAAAAAAGGATTGTGGATAACAACACAGGTTGTAGAGGTATCTGTTGACATAGACTTTGACATTATGGTCACAGAAATATCCACAATTGATTCGCAGGTTCAACGTTGGGGACGCATATGGAGAAACAGAGAAGACAGATACAAAAAAGATATTCCCAACATATACATCACAAAAAAACCTTCAGATAATGGAAAAATATACGATGAATCAATTGTAGAAAAAACATTGTCTGAGATTGAAGACAATACAAAAAATACACTATCTGATAAATGTGAATACAGTATGATTCAGAACATCTTTAATATAAAAAATATGGAAAATTCGAATTATAAGAAAAAATTTGATAAATCGATTAAGATGCTAGAAGAATACAATTATGCTGTAGAATCAAAGACAGAGGCACAGAGATTATTCAGAGACATATCTGATATCTCCATAATTCCTACCAGCGTTTACAAACAGAATAAAGAAAAATTGGATGAATCAATAAATAATCTCGATAACAAAGAGAAACGCTTGCAAAGCCTAGTTAATTTAAAAATGAAATCAGTATCTATACCCTACTATGCATTCAAAGATATTGAACCTGTAATACTCAATGAGAATTACAAGATAAAACGTGCTGATGTGAAATATTCTTTTGATTTTGGAGTGGAACTAAAATCATATAAGTAACAGCCTTTCAATCCTATCATAGTTCGATTCAAACAGGAGAGCAAATACTCAAAAGAATCATGATACTCCTCTTTCAATCCTATCATAGTTCGATTCAAACAATATTGGTTTTACTTCTAACTCCATTTTTAGCATACTTTCAATCCTATCATAGTTCGATTCAAACTGCAATAGTAAGGGTAGAACCATGGGCAGTAGCAGCTTTCAATCCTATCATAGTTCGATTCAAACTTATCTTAGGCGCGTTTGTAGTGGCTGGAGTGCTACTTTCAATCCTATCATAGTTCGATTCAAACAGGAGGAACATCAAACGGAGATCTAACTTGGTATTCCTTTCAATCCTATCATAGTTCGATTCAAACTTGATATAGTCCCTACAT
>JBAVVB010000205.1:0-4051 GCA_049697075.1 Nitrosotalea sp. | reverse complement strand
ATACAACACATTGAGAAAAAACAAAAGCCTATACCAATACCTCAAAAGAACAAGAGTAGACATATTAGCATCATGGCATGATTTCTCAAAAACTCCAAGCGAGAAATTGTTAAGATCCATGGTAAAGAAAATGTCGAGATTTTCAAAAAATATCAAGGTTGTAACTACAGCAAGAACGATTAATGACACATTTAGGATTCTCAACTTATACAAAGGAATGCCACGTAGATCAAATCTGATCGCCTTTGCAATGGGTGACTATGGCAGAATGTCCAGAATCCTATGTGCAAGACTTGGAAGTCCATTCACATATGTATCCCTTGGAAAACCAATAGCCCCAGGACAATTTAGTCTTGATGAGATGATGTCAATATTTAGATTACAAAAGTAAAAGCAGATTGCAAGAGAAAACCCCTCACTGTATAATTAGAGACTATTTTCAAAATGTCTTCGAATAAACGAAGACTCGGCTTTTTTTATCCTGACAGATTCTGCCACATCATGGGCCATATCAACAAGTTCATTTTTTGTCATCATGGGTTTTACAACGTCTTCTTTCTCAGAATTAATTTCAAATTCAATATCAGAAAGTATGTTCACGTTCTCGTCAAGTATCTTGCCACATACCTCTATAATGTCTCTAAAATCGTCTGATTCCATACATTGTAAAATTCCTTTTGTATTAATTAACTAATCTCCTATGTCTCGTAAGAAAAACTGCCTCTACCCAGCCTTATTATAAAAGATAAACTAATACAATATGAAGAAAATGGGTCAGTTTTTGAGCAATGTTCCAAGAAATGTCATCATACTAGCTGTTGTAGTAACAGCAGTTCTTGGAATCTTTCATCTAATTCCATTACTTATACTCGTATGGATAGTTGCATTGGCATACATCATAATATACCAATACAGGACACCAAAAAAGGATGGAGGCAATTTTGTATGTCTTGACTGCGCCACAATTCATCAGCAGGACAGCTGTCCAAAATGCGGCTCCAAGTTAAAGAAGTTCTATTCTAGAACAAACAGCTATGGCGTTTGAGTACCAATAGTTTGCCAAACCATTCCTAATACCTTAAATCATGATGTAAGGAAATTAGTTTTCGATGACAAAAACTTATGCGGTCATAGGCGATCCCATTGATCATTCATTATCCCCCGCACTTCATAACCCAGCATTTGCATTTCTAAGACTGGATTGCACTTACATTGCATATAGGATTCCAAAAGGAGAACTTGATGATGGTATTAAAGATTTGAAAAAGATAGGCATTGCTGGTTTCAATGTCACCATCCCTCACAAAGTAGACATGATGAGGTTACTTGACGAAGCTGATGCAGAATGCAAGACTGTTGGAGCAACAAATACCGTAGTCAACACCGATGGTTACCTAAAGGGATACAATACTGATGTTGATGGTTTTCTAGATCCTATAAGAAAAAGAAAGATCGATTGTAAAGGCTGTGATGTATTGTTAATTGGTGCAGGCGGAGCTGCCAGGGCCATCATTGTAGGATTTGCAAAGGAGAAAATTCGTAAAATAACCATCACGAACAGGACACGAGAAAGGGCAGAAGAAATGGTGAACTTTGCAAAACAACTCGGCTTAGAATCTGAACATATCGATCTGGCAAGAGCCGAAGACATGGCTGCAAATTTCAGGTTTATTGTGAACGCAACTTCAATCGGTCTTAAGGGAATAGGGTGTCCCATATCAACAAAAAACATTACCAGAGATTCCATAGTTTACGATATTGTGTACATGCCAGTAGAAACACCATTAATTCAACAGTCAAAAGAACAAAGAGCGACTATCATATATGGTTGGGAAATGCTCCTTGCTCAAGCAATGAAATCTTTTGAGATTTGGACTGGTAAACCTGCCCCATACGAAGCAATGAAATTGACACTTCTTGGGAGATTTTAGAAATGGTCCAAGTAAGAGCAAGCATGCACGGTGCAGTCTCAATAGTAAACGCCATCGCAACTGGCAGGGGTGCAACACTGGGCATATCGCTTGGAATTGAAGCTACAATTGATACAGAGCCAGGAAAGGGAATAATTTTTGAGAACAGGGAATCAAGCCTTAGCTCACGTCTGATAAGAGCCGTTGTGGAAACATCAGTACCAAAATCTGAACTGGAAAAAAATAAACTTAGAATATCTGTCAAAACAGAAATACCAGCAGGATATGGTCTGAAAAGCTCTAGTGCCATATCTTCTGTGATTTCACTTGCATGTGCCAAACTTTTCAAGCCAAAAGCAACAGACATGGAAATCTTAAGAGATGGAGTACAAGCTTCAATTCAATCAAAGGTAAGTATTACAGGCGCATTTGATGACGCGTGCGGATGTTACTTTGGGGGATTTGTTGTAACTGACAATACAGACATCAAAATAATAAAAGCAGAAAAGGTGCCAGAAGATCTATCTGCAGTAATATTCATTCCAAAGTCTCGTAAAAGAGGAAATGTAAAAAAATTAAAAATTTTGCAAAATGTGTTCTCTCAAGCATGGGATTTGGCAAATAAAGCTGATTACTGGAATGCGATGACACTCAACGGTCTTGCTACTTCCACCATACTTGGTTCTGACCCGAAGATCTTGACAGATTTAATGGAGAGCGGTGCTCTGGGGGCATCTGTTTCAGGAAATGGCCCTTCCATTGCAGCAATTGCAAAAAACGACAAGATTTTACTGGTAAAGAGAGTATTTTCCTCGCTTGATGGAACTACAATAGTTTCTCCTGTTACCAACCAAAAGGCTGAAGTCCATGAAATGTAAGGTTGAAAAATCAAAATTATCTGGCACAATATCATGTCCTCCTAACAAGAGCTATACACATCGTGCTATCTTCTTGGCATCTCTTGCAAAGGGAAATAGCGCAATTAGAAATGTACTGCTTTCTCGAGATACCATTGCAACTATAAATGCCTGCAAAGTCTTCGGTTCCAAGATATCAGTCAGTGGTTCTACTGTCAACGTCGAAAGTACTGGAAGTGTATCTGCAACAGGGCCAGAGATAGATGCATCAAACTCTGGCACTACAATTAGGATATCTGCAGCCATAGCGTCTCTTGTTGATGCCAAAATTACGCTTACAGGAGATGCCAGTCTCAAGAAGAGACCCATGCAGCCACTCCTTGATGCTCTTGAGAAACTTGATGCAAAGTGTACATCAACTAATGGAACACCGCCCATTACCATAAAGGGCAAGATTCGTGGCGGTAATACTTCCATATCTGGCTCTGTTTCAAGTCAGTTTATTTCTGCACTTTTGATTGCCGCTCCTAAAACTGAGAAAGGTATTACCTTAGAGATTGAAGGAGATCTTGTTTCAAAGCCATATCTTGATGCAACTATTGCAATCATGCAAAAATTTGGCGTCAACGTGAATACCATATCACCTTACAAGAAATACAACATACCAAAACAGGACTACAAGCCAACAGATTTCACAGTACCTGCAGATTTTTCCAGCATGGCACTTCTTCTTTCTGCTGCGGTACTAGTAGGAGATGACATGATAGTTTCTGCTCCGATTGGAGATTTGCCACAAGGTGACAAAGAAATGATATCGTATCTAAGAAAGATGGGCGTTGATGTATCCATAAGTGATACAGTAAGGGTCAAGGCGCCAGCCAAGCTTGCAGGTGGAAGGTTCGACCTTTCAAATACTCCAGACTTGCTTCCGCCAATGGCTATCTTGGCACTTCGAACATCAAATCCAATTGAGATTTACAATGTAAGGCATGCAAGATTCAAAGAGACGGACAGAATTTCCATTTTAGCAAAAGAGCTGTCAAAGATTGGCATAGGTGTCACAGAAAAAGAGGATGGATTGATTCTAGAGGCGCCAAAGTCCCTCAATGGTGCAGAGCTTGATTCTGCAGACGATCATAGGTTGTTTATGGCGTTTTGCATTGCAGGAATGGTTGTAGGTAACTGTACTGTAACAGACCCAGAATCCGTAGATGTATCCTACCCTGATTTTATCAAAGAGATGAACAAGATAGGGGCCAAGATTTCAACATAGTCATTTGTTTG
>JBAVVB010000204.1:0-3711 GCA_049697075.1 Nitrosotalea sp. | reverse complement strand
CCCAATAACCAAAGATGCATGTTGCACGACGTCTTTTAGTCCAGGCAAAATAACAATTGGAGGTATTCCCATGTCAATGAATCTCTTGAGTTCTTTTAGTGAAGAATTCAAAATTATGCTTGCAAGCCCGTGTCTTTCTGCTAGCTCTACGCCCTCAATCAATATGGTTCCCTTTACTCCGGGATATCTTTTTGCAATCTCTTTGGCTTCTGCCAAGGGAAGGTCTACTCCCCAATACTTTGACACGGCGCTGATAACAAGGGGCAGACAGATGTTCTCCTCTTGGACTATGGGTACATCAAGTGAGTGACTCGATTCCATGAGATGAAACCTTGCACATGTGTTATTAACTCTATTTCATAGATGCAAAACTTTTCAGCAAGTTTTTTCCGTCATTGCTCATCTCTGGATGAAATTGAGTTCCAAAAATATTTTGATTTTCATACTGGAAAATTTCAAACTTGCAAGCGCCTGAGCTGGCTATCACGTTAAAGGACGAGTCGAGTGTGGCAACCTTGTACGAATGACTTTCAAATGCTTTGATCTTTCCGCTGCATAATGGATTGTCTTGTGTTACATTGACTTCATGGATGCCATGTCGTGATTCGGTCATCTTTTTTATTGTGCCCCCTAGTGTGATTGCAAGAATTTCTGCACCGTAACATATTCCAAGAAGAGATTTTTTCTTTGCAAGAGCATGTCTTATCAATTTAGAGTTGATAGCATTCATCATGGAATTATTTTGTCTTCTTCCAGATAGAATGATTGAAAGTGAGCCCTCAATGTCTGATTCTGTTATCTTATCAAATAAGACATGCCTGTAGCTTATTTTTATTTCTTTGAGACAGTCGATAATGGAGTTTGTGTAGACAGAGCCATTGTCTACAACCAATAGCAACTATCCTACCCCTATCGATATGTAGTGCAGCTCTGGCACGTTATTGACAACTATGATAGTGCCTAGATTTATCGTGTCATTCTCTTGCCAGAAGATTATTCTGTTGTCTCCAGACTGCACAAAGTTCTTGACAAAGCCTGCGATCAGTGTTTTTGCGTTATCAAGATCAGTTGGTTGTTCAAATGAAACTTGGCCCTCCTCAAAAGTAAGCGGCAGCTGTATTGTGGTAGGAGTCACTACGGTGAGCTTGTCTTGATCAAGTATTGACCTAATAGCAGATATTCTTGAGGATTCGTCCAGTGTTAATGTGGCGGTAACATTAGACGAGGTAACACCACTAAGCTTTTCAAGATATGCAGCAAATGCCTCTTGCGGAGTATTTCCCAATCCTACAAAGTATTCTCCATCAAATGCAGCCCCAACAGCTGCAATTGTTGCAATTTGTGATACAACTCCACCAGTACCTGCAGTATATACAGGAATAAAGTAGACATCGTGATCTCCCACCCTGTACAAAATATTATCTCCTAACGTAGGGTTTTGAAGCAATGTTCTAAGCTGCCTAAAGTCCGAGTCCTTGTCAAGTGCCTCACTTACAGAGGATGGTCCAAGAAGTTTTGTCGTGGAATTGAGCGGAACTTGGTAAAATTGCATCTGTCCAAGGTTTGGTACATCGTTCTGAACTGTCATAAATCCTGCCAAGTTTCTGCCTGCAGACCCTTGAAGTTCTAGCGAGAGCAGGCCAAGATAAGTTGGCTTGGCAAATCCCTCTGGTTTTGCCTCTACATAATAAGTGTCAACACCATCTGGTACCTCATAAAAGTCGTTTGCCTGGATGAATGTAGAAGTGTCTGTAACGTGATAAATGTTGAACATGTCCACTTTCCAATCAAAGAGTTCCTCGGGATACCTAAGTTGCTTGTTGAGCCATGTTGGTGTATCTATGAATTTGTCCTGATATTGACTGTAGAACATGTTTGTAAAGAAATCATCTCCCGTCTTTATCAGAGTAATATTTCCATTGTAGGTATCAATCAGTGCATAACCTACTAGTCGTATGTACGGATTGCTAACAGACCATGGTACATTTTTTGTGTCAAAACCTACTATCAATGGCATGAGCCAGTAGGTTTTGTTTCCGTTAGCAACAGGAAGAGTGCCCACTTGGTTTCCAAATAGATCGTATTGGAAATACGGGTACAGTAATTGCATTCTGTCATGTATGTCTCTGTACCGCATAATGTGAATTGGTTGCGTTGGATATGACAGGAAGAAATTTGGCTCAAAGAGCTGGCTTACTGGTGGGCTTACATCAAGTCCTCCTGTTCCATCATAAGACGCATTGTTTAGTTCAGCCGTTACGGTTCTTCCTACAGGATATGCAGACCAAGTATCGGTAAACAGTCCTCCTTCTCCATAATAGATTACCCTTTGCTTGAAAAATTGACTGCTATCAACTATGGTTCCATTATTAGCATCAAGTGTGAGAAATCCATTGTCTACATGGGTGTAGACAAAGTGTTGATTATACCACACGTTTTCTGCACTAACTGATGATGGCAGGATTGGCTTCATTGATGCAGTCCAGTATAACGTATCATTGAATCTCAGTATATCGTTGCCTTCAAAGTCAACATATGGTATCAACCCTATCTCAGGCTTTAATTTTGCAAATGCCGCATCCCAGTTCCATACCCTAACCTTGCTTAACACATCATTATTAGCAGCAACATAGTCTGCTATCTGGTCTGGCGGAACAGGCGAAATTTTTACAGTGTGAGGCACGATAGATACCTGATCTAGTTGAGCCAAGTACCTGTTTACTCCAATCTGCTGTGCCTTGTATGGCCCAAGATACTCTATCTTTCTTGCGTCAGCTATGCTGTTGTTAACAACCATTATCGAGCCTACGATTATTGCTATTATGACCACGGTTAGTACGCGGATGTAGATGTCACGTTTTGATGGATGCATAATTATCTTGGACTTGAATTTGTCAATGAAATAAAATGCAATAAGCGCAAAGCCCGCTGCAAAGGTTCCAGCAATCTGGTATTTTGTGTTATAGTCTATAGAGTCTGTGAAGAACATGTTGAATGCAGCCCATATTACTCCTACTCCAATTATTCCCTCAACGGTTGATGTATAATCAAGAAACTTTGGCTTGCCTTTTGCTGCATCTTGAAGGTAGCTTGTAATTATTCTCACAACATTATGAAGCCCGACGTATAGCACAAGTCGCATGCCAATAACAGCTAACAGTGAGGGCACAAATACTGTTAGTGCAGGAATCATTGGTACTACTTGGGTTGTCGCATAAGTAGGGTCTAGTGCTGGAGTGTTAAAGGGAAGAGAAAAGATATTCCAAACGCTTTGTATGCCTAGATCATTTCCTTGCAGAAGATAAACCAAGGCAAAGCCAAAAATAAGATTCGTAAAGAACGCCCCAAAGAGCAGGACCTTTGTTATCTGCCAAATTATAAAGTTTGGAATGCTCAGTTTGTATTCCTTAAAACCTGGAATATTTTCTGCCCCAACATAATTTCCCCTTTTAAGAAATGTGAGGGCAACACTAAGAGAATACCAAGAGATTGAAGATCGATTCTTGATATTTACTCTAATCAGCGCTATTGATGATAATACAAGTGCGGATACAAGTGAGAAATACAGAGGTTTTGTAAAGAGCGTGCCAAATTCCTGAAAGTTCATGTACAAAACGACAGCTTGGTTGCTGCCCATCACAAAAATTACAATTGCAATTATGGCTACAATTCCAAGCCTGATGTACTTGCTGGCATCACGCGGAGGTGGAT
>JBAVVB010000203.1:0-1759 GCA_049697075.1 Nitrosotalea sp. | reverse complement strand
TCCCCGCATTGAGAGACACAGATCCCGCGGTATACTCTTTCCTTCTTCCTTCGCCACTCGCATAATCATTTTATCGTCCAGTTTATCCAAAATTGATTTGATGAGTTCTCTTTCGGTAGGAATCCATTTCGATTTGGCTGCTACAATATCCCATTCCACTGCTTGTAGAAGCAATTTGTTTACCAATCCGTTAACAGTGGATTTCTCGTAGATGGCATGTTTTTTTAGTTTTTTTAATATCTGTGCATCTATCCTAAAGGTTACTGTTCCTGTCGGTTCGCTGTATTGCTGAGACTCAGCTTGAGATTCCATCATCTGTAAACATTACCCTTACAGTGTTTTTGTCGCACTCTAGTTCTATTGTCTTTTTGAATAATTCTTTGAAAATAAGCTCAAGAATGGTCTTTTGGTATAATGACCAATTCTTTCCCAAGTCATGTTTTAGGACCATGTTATGAAACCCGTTATCAACAAGATGGCTTATCTGTACTGATGAATTTATCATCAGGATTTCGTACCAAGATATGAAGGAGTTTAGTTCTACCTTTCCCCGCATAAACAAGACAATGTCCTCAATCCCTTCCTTTCCTATAGTAGAGGCAATCTCAACTACCGACTTTTCATCCATCCCATCGAAGAGTTTCTTCAATACCGGTTTGCTTAGAATCACAAACCCAGATCTTGGAAGATAAAAGTCCCAGTCAGTGAATCTCTTCAATGCTTGGTTTACCAGAGTGTTTGTGCTTACTTCTTGTACCTTGGATAGATCACGAAGTCTGTGTATTGTATCATCATCAAGTCGAAATGTAATGGTCGATGTTTTTTTTGATCCATTGACCGCTTTCATCATGTAACTAGTTTCTGGTTTAGGGTATTTATGAAATACCGAACCTTGTTCACTAATATTGTTAAGTCAGAACAAATTTGTTTTTGGTTTGTACCACAAGTTTTAAAAAAGCATTACTTGGCGTTTTAGACCTTGTTGTGCTTGACATAGTTCCAAAATGCGTCTGACTTGTGCGTACTTGTCCACACATATGTCCCCACTATGATCATAAGTATCCCAAGCACAAAATATGCACCCTGGAAGTATGGCTGATGTCTTGGTACGAGTACATGCAGTAGACCAATTGCACTAGATACACTAAGGATTGAACCTGCGATAACAAAGATCTTGCCT
This sequence comes from Nitrosotalea sp., assembly GCA_049697075.1. Classification (GTDB taxonomy): domain Archaea; phylum Thermoproteota; class Nitrososphaeria; order Nitrososphaerales; family Nitrosopumilaceae; genus Nitrosotalea. The sequence goes on along the minus strand of JBAVVB010000203.1, from coordinate 579 downwards.
AGACCCTTCAATTGTTTCAATATAGTACAACAAACAATAAAGACTTTACACTGATTCCCACAGTAAAATAATGAAAGACCGTACAGTATACCTAAAAATGAACTAGTTTCACCTGACTGCAGAAAATATCATTTAAAATTTTAACATGGGACTTTAATCCTTCTTACCATGCAAGTAAAAAGAACAATCGCTGGAGTTATACCATGAGAACTATTGGCAAAATAGTGATAATGTGCGCAGTCATAATTTTTCTAGTTGCATATTTCCACTATACACAGGTTGGCACCGTTTTTGACAAACTGGTACAAGTTCGAGACAGTGTTCAAAACGCGACAGATCCAATCATAAAAAATGTCTTGCAAAGTGCTGCCAACTCTAATCTGACAAAACACTGAAGATAGAGGGACTTTAAATCAGGCGGAATGGCTACAATTATCAGGTAAAATAGAATTGTCTGGCGGATATATAGCACATGATTTTGCGTACAAGCTAGTAAATCAGAAAGGATCTGGCTCCCACGTAGTAATGGGAATATTGATTCTAATCATAGGTATTGGGATCGGTCTTTTCTATCATAGT
>JBAVVB010000202.1:0-5120 GCA_049697075.1 Nitrosotalea sp. | reverse complement strand
CTTTATCCTGGTCACAACTATGGTAATTCCCCCACGTCTACAATAGGAAGAGAAAAGAAAACCAATTTTGTGCTTCAACCTAGAACCGAAAAAGAATTTTTAGAATTTATGAGCAGTGATTGATTTTTGCAAGATATAGAGATACTAGGAAACAAAAAAGAAGGCTTAGATTTTATCGATAAGACAAAGCAAAAGAGATTTGCTTTTTCTCTAGTGATATCATATACAGCAACCTCAGAAATTCGAGGAATTACAATTGCTGGTGAACATCCAGACCTGATAAAATACACTGGACCTGCAGATGCTGAATTCATCCACTATGGATATTGTAAGAGCATATCTGTTATACCTATGACTCCTGATGGCAAACCAACACCAGCTCTTCTGACAAAAACAGCGTTAGAAGCAGCAAGTATACCAAGCATAGTAATTAATGCTGGAAGTAAAATCCCTCCAAAACTTCCATTCATAGACATGAATTTAGAATACGGAAAAAATATTTCAAGCGAAGCTGCGTTAAGTCAAGAAGAAATAAGAAAAGCAGTCGAATATGGGAGAATAATTGGTAGATTTCTTGGTGCTTCAACTGACTGTTTAGTAATTGGAGAAAGTATTCCGGGAGGAACCACAACAGCACTTGGAGTACTTGAAGGACTTGGTCTAAAAGCACTGGTAAGCAGTAGTATGCCTGATAACCCAATACATCTCAAGACTGAAATTGTAAAAAATGCACTAAAGAGAGTGCAATCAAATGATCCTTTTGACATTGTTGCAGAAATTGGTGATCCAATGATACCTACAGTTGCCGGGATACTCAGTACCTCATCTGAAATCACAAAGGTACTATTGGCAGGTGGGACACAGATGGCAGCAGTCTTATGTTTTGCAAAAAGTATGGGTTTTGACGGTAAAAACACCGCTATAGGTACAACCTCCTATGTTGCAGATGACAAGTCAGCAAATTTAGCAGAAACGGTTGGCCAAATATTTGATATACCAATATTAGTTGCCAAACTTAGACTTGGTCAATCCAGTATTCCTGGTCTTCGTTCCTATGCTGAAGGATTTGTCAAAGAAGGTGCAGGTGCAGGAGGAGCCTCTATAGCATGTATGTTAAAAACTGGAATGGACGCAGAAAAATTACTTGCCCTCACAGAAAAAGAATATCAAAAAATCACTTAACTGTCACAGATTTTGCCAAGTTTCTTGGATAGTCAGGATCCGTGTCTTTTTCAACAGCTGCATAATAAGCCAAAAGTTGGATAGGCACTATTTCCACTAATGGATACATAGATTCATCCATCTGTGGTATCTCTACCCAGTAATCATAAACATCGCTAGGCTTGTCTGAAATCCCGATGATCTTTGCACCTCTGGCTTTTATTTCACGTGCACTAGTTAACGTATCAGAATAGGTAGCATCATTTGGATTGATCATAATGACATATGTATTGGAATCCATTAATGCAAGCGGTCCATGTTTTAATTCTCCTCCGGGAAGCCCTTCGGCATGTATGTATGTGAGTTCCTTTAACTTTAGTGAAGCTTCTGATGCTATGGGGTAATGAACTCCCCTTCCAAGTATGTATATGTCAGATACATCTTTGATCTTTTTTGCTATCTCTTTAATCTTAGAATCATCAGAAAGAATCTTCTTGATTGCTTCTGATGCTTTAGCAAAGTCCATGCCAGCATTACCATTGCATAGCTTATCGGCCATTTTGTATAGTATGGCAAGTTGTGCAGTAAAACTTTTTGTGGCAGCTACTCCTATTTCAGGACCGCAACCTAATCCTATTGATATGGAAGACAAATGAACCAGGGACGATGTCATTATGTTCACAATTGAAATAATTTTTGTGCCTGCTTTCTTTGCAATATTTACAGCCTCCAATACATCTGCACTCTCACCGCTTTGAGATAATGCTATTAAAATGGACTGTTGTTCAAAAATATCAGGGGAAAAATGTGCCTCGCTTGATATTATTGGCTCTATCTTGATCTTTGCATATTTTGAAAAAAGGAATTTGGCTACAAGTGACGCATTGTAGCTTGTTCCGCTGCCAGTTATGTAAAGTGTTTTTGCATGTCGAACAAAATCAGTTGCTAAATCAAGTTCAAGTTTTGTGTTATTTCCAGCATTTAGTATAGTTGTAGGTTGCTCTGATATTTCCTTGAGCGTAAAATGCGCATATTCTCCCTTGTATACATCAGCAAATTCTTTTGATACCTTGGTAATTTGATGTTGTACCGGATTTGTGTCAAAATCAAAAATCTGAATTCCAGATGCGTTGATAATTATAAATTCTCTATTATCCAAATAAATTACTTCGTCTGTGTGTTCCACAAATCCTAAAACATCACTAGAAATGAAGTATCCTTCTTTTCCAATTCCTATTATGAGAGGTTCATGAAACCTTGCTGCAGATAATGTTCCGTCTTCAAAAACAGCTACAAAGGCATAACTTCCCTTAAGATCAGAAACAGTATGAATCATTGACTGCTTTATGTCTCCAGTTTTGTCATAATGATATTGGAGAAGATTTGCAATTACTTCGCTGTCTGTCTGACTTTTGAATGCATAACCTTTCTGTTGAAGATCTCTCTTTAATTCCTCGTGATTTTCTATTATTCCATTGTGAACAATAGCTATCTCTCCAGTGCTAGATGGATGAGGGTGAGCATTTGTATCAGTAACCATGCCATGCGTGGCCCATCTTGTATGTCCTATTCCTACAGTTCCTGAAAGTTCATCAAGTTTTACTGCCTTATTTACTTCAATTACTTTTCCTACTCCTTTTCTTACTAGGATATGATTATTGGAAAATGTAGCAACTCCGACGCTGTCATAGCCTCGATATTCCATTCTCTTTAGGCCTTTGACTATTATTGGTGCAGCTTGGTTGAGGCCTAGATATCCTATGATTGAACACATATCGTTATTTTATGTTATTTCTGTATAAATAATAATTGTGTATGTTTTACTCGGCTGGCTGTTCAGTTTTTACTTCTTCAGTGGGTTTCTGCTTGGCTTTACCAAAGTCTACCTCAGGTGACAAACCCACTTGGTTTTCTTCTTCTATAGTTACAGTATAAGATGGAATGTTTATTGTTCTCTCTCCTATCGTGACATGTCCATGTACAACGGCCTGTCTTGCAAGGTAAGGACTTTTGATATTGGCTTTTTTCTGAATCACTGTTTGTAATCTACGCGATAGCAAATCAGTTACTTTCAAATTCAAAACATCATCTAAGGTGGAATCTTCTTTTACTAATCCTATTCGTGTCAACGATCTCATGAGAATTGGTTCTTTGTTGCTTCTTACCTCTTGTGTTAAAGCCAAAAGAGATCTTGCTTGATTTCTTATTCTGGAAAGTTCTGTATGTGCTTTCCAAAGTTCTCTCTTGTTCTTAAGCCCATAAGTACCAAGAACATATAGTTCTTCACTCAATAGATCATAATTTAGAGGGCGTTTTGGCTTTCTCCACATTTTGCGAGAATTCTTTGGATGATCTCCCATCTATCTCACCTATTTGGCCTTCTTTTCCGCAGCTGGCTTTGCAGTGGATTTTGCGTCTTTTGCAGGAGCTGCTGCTCCTTTTGTAGCAGCTGCAGGAGCTGCCACACTTTTCTCAGTTGTAGCTGCAGGAGCTGCCGCTGCACCTGCTGCAGGAGCTGCCGCGCCTTCGACTGGTGCACCAGCTGGTAACACCTTTCCACCCTTACGAACTCCTACTGCGCCACCTTTTCTGCCAGTTGTGCGAGTTCTTTGTCCTCTTACCTTTAATCCATAAGTATGACGAAATCCTCTCCAACTATTCATTCCCTTTTCTCTTTCCACATCATTTCTCACATTGAAATCTATGTCAGAAGTAATCAAATGTAGATTGTTACCTGAATCCATGTCTTTTCTTCTGTTAAGGAACCATGGAGGAATATTGACTGATGATGGATTTCTCATTGCTTTTTCTATCTCTTCAACTTGAGACTCGGTGAGAAAACCTACGTTACTATTAGGATTTATTTTTAATATATCTAAGATAGATTTTGCAAAACTATAACCCATTCCTTTTACTTGACTTATGCCTATTATCGTCTTTTTAGCACCAGGTATATCTTTACCCGCAATCCTAACAATGTGTCTAAATTCTTGTGAAGACAAGTATTGGAAAATCCCCTCTATCCCCGATAAAAACCATGCTAAAATAATAATACTTTAAATCAGAATTCTACTGTACTTAGCATATTGACGCAGGATCTTGAAAATCTTATTAATCGAAGCTACAACTCGGAGCCAAAATATACTGAAGTAATGGCAGGGGTTCCCGAGGACTACAAACAAGTCAAGACGTTGGGAGATCTCTTGCAAATTAATTACAAGATAGTAGGTGCTAAAGACCAACTACGAAGGAACTTGATTTCGAAGATCAAGGCAAATAGTATCAAATATCCAGGCATAATAGGATTTGATAATGATGTTGTTCCATCTCTTGATCGTGCCATACTATCATGTCATGATGTAATACTAATCGGTCAAATTGGTCAGGCCAAAACAAGAATTGCCCAAATAATTGCAGAAAATTTGCTTTCACCAATGCCTGTGATAAGAGGAAGCATCACAAATGATTGTCCGATGGATCTACCCTCTCGTGAATTGCTTTGCTTACTACAAGATAAGGAAAATCCCATGTCAAGTCCTAGGTTTTACATGGATTCTAGTAGTATGGAAAAAATTCGTAATAATAAACTTGAAACACCAATAGAATGGTTAGGGGGAAAAGACAGATTCAAGTATGTTCTTGCAACGCCTGATATTTCTGTAAAAGATCTAGTGGGACAGATTGATGCAATAAAAATAACAAAAAAAGGAACGGAAATGTACGAAATTGAATCTTATTCTCCTGGACAACTAATGCAGGCAAAACATGGTTTATTCTGCATCGACGAACTTCCAGTACTTGACACACGAAAGCAAGTTTCTCTTCTTTCGGTATTGCAAGAAGGACGATTTACTACGGGTGCTTATCCAGTAATTTTTGAACCAAAAACTGCATTTTTTGCCACTGCAAATCCAATAGATTACACACATGCAGGTAAAATAATCGAACCTCTCTATGAC
>JBAVVB010000201.1:0-17009 GCA_049697075.1 Nitrosotalea sp. | reverse complement strand
TAATGATGGCAGAGATGTTGGCAGGTTCCATGAGACTGGAAAACGAAGCAATGAAGATTCCACAGCTTAGCAAATTGCAAATCACTTCAAAAAATGTGATGGGCGTTAAAATTCCAAAGATTGGCGGGGGCCAGAGTGACCTGTCTCTTACAGAACATTTGCTAGAGTTGCCGCCATCAATTAACGAGGCAATAAAGGCTTACCAAACTGTCCACAAGATGGTACTTGAGGTGGCAGAGAAGGAAACAGCACTGCGCAAACTTTTGCTGGAAATAGAAAAAACAAAGCGTAAATCAAATGCAATTGAGAATTTATTCATACCTAGATTACAAGCTGCCGTCAAGTTTATCATTTTTAGATTAGATGAGATGGAACGTGATACTTTCATAATGCTAAAGACAGTCAAGCGAAAGATGGGAGAAAGAGAAGCTAAAGCCAGACTCAAAAAGGAGAAAGAGATAGTTGCCTAGCTTTAAGAATGCACAACAAAAGAAGTTATACTTTATAATGAGAGCTTTCAAGTTTGGAAATATCTTTGGAACAGTTGCTCTGGTATTATATGCAGGAAGGCATTTCCTAGGAGTTTAGAATGTCAACTGCAGAAAAATACGTCCATTCACTCAAGCAGATAAAAGAAGCAGAAGATAGGACACAAACACAAATAGACGAGCACAAGAAGCAAGTTTCAGAAGAATTTAGAAATTTTGAAAGTTATGTATCTAAAACAATAACTACTGCAAAGATTGATGGCGAAAAACTAGTGGAATCAAATGTGGAGCAATCAAGAAAAAAAGCCACAACCGAAACAGAAAAGATAATCGATGATGCAACTAACAAATCAAAAACAGCCTCTACTAGAATTGACGCACAAACTGTACAAGAAATAATCAATAATTTGTTAAAAGAGGTATAGATTTGGTTCTAAAACCTATACCAATGGCACGTATTGCTGTGCTTGGATTGAGAAAAGACAGACAGACTGTAGTCTCAGTTCTTCATGATCTAAACGCAGTTCAACTTGAACCACTCTCAAAAGACGTTGCAGCACTGTTGCGATACGAACGCGATGATGATACGTACAGGCAAGTTTCAGACCAGCTTTTAAGAATGAAGGCCCTGAAGGCTCTACTGCCTCCAATGTCGGCCACACAATGCCAGAGATTTGGCTCTATAGGCCAGCTCTTGGAGGGAACAAAATCTATTGATATAGACGACAAGGTTGCATCCTTAGAGCGAGAAAAAGAAACCCTCCTGACCCAACTCAAAGAAAATGGAAACAACATAAAGCTGGTTGAAGAGTTTTCATTTTTCCCTGAAGATTTTAATATACTACAACTTTCATCTGCTCGTTCTTATTTTGGTAGAGTGGATCAAAAGAACGCTGCTGGTTTTAGGCAGGCATTAGACATACACGGCCAAGATGTTTTCCTGTATTCAAAGGAAGAAAAAGACACAACACGAATTATTCTAGTCACTTTTCCAAACTTTCCTCCACACGCATTAGCTACTGTAGTCCAAGGGTATAATGTCAAACTTGAGGCCGTGCCCAAACTAAAAGGAAAGGCAGCAGAGCTGAGCCAGAATCTAAAGAACAAACAAAATGAAATTACTCAAAAAATAAGTGAAGTTGATAAACAACTAGCAGAAATTTCAAAGGGTCATTATGTAAATATCACATGCCTCGAAGAACAACTAGAAATTGAGAACAAGAAACTCGAGGTAGTCGATAACCTTGGCGTTACTTCAGACTCCTTTGCTCTGGAAGGATGGATACCAAAGTCAAAGGTAAGCCAATTAAAGAATAGTTTTGACCAGCATTCAAAGGGAACACTACTTTTTGAGCTAGAAACCGACGAGAACCCGCCTACCTTATTTGATAATCCAAAGAGATTCAAACTGTTTGAGGCCTTTATCAGATTCTATTCGTTGCCGTCAGGAAAAGAGTTCGATCCAACCCTAATTTTTGGAACTCTCTTTCCAATATTCTATGGACTGATGATAGGAGACTTTGGTTATGGCCTTGTTATACTGCTTGTCTGCAGATGGGTAATTCGAAGAGTAGAGGGAGGAAAGAGGAGCTTTAACATCATGCCCACGCCATTGCGCAAGTTTGCGTTAACTATACTCAAACCGCGACAAATGGTAAAGTTGGCAAAGGCCATGACGCCTGGTGCAATTATTGCAATGGGATTAGGATTTGTGTTTAATCTGTACTTTGGATTCCATCCTAACGTATACCTGTTCAGCTATCTCAATACCGCACTTGGAATGCACTTGCCAGCAAGCGGTGCATTCTTTGATCCTATTACTGGACTGCGAAAACTATTGCTCATAGCTGGATACATCGGACTAGGAATGGTCACATTTGGGTTAATCCTTGGCATCCTCAACGCCTTAAGAGAAGGCGCGACAAAACACGCAATAGGCAAGGTAGGCTGGCTGCTCTTTGGATGGGGTGTAGTCCTCACTGGATTGGCACTATTACACCACCAGCATGTCAATCCAATTCATCACATAGAGGGAGTTGGCTATGTTGGCCTGATGCTTGCTGGAATTGGACTCATGTTCTACGGCGAGGGTGTAAGGGCAATCATGGAGCTGCCGTCCATAGTGAGCCACATTCTGTCATATACTAGGCTTGTTGGAATTTTGCTTGCATCTGTAATTCTTGCTGATGTGATCGACTTTATCTTCGTCAAGACTCTGCATCACTCGATACCTTTCATTATACTTGGAGTCATCATCATTTTCATTGGACACATATTCAATATCATCATAGGTGTCTTTGAGCCTGGCATACAGGGTGCAAGATTAGTCTATGTAGAATTTTTCTCCAAATTTTATCACGGTAACGGAAGACCATTCAGGCCGTTTGGAACAACAAGAAAGTATACCTATAATCAGTACGAGCTAAAGGCCAAAGAATAGTTCTGAAAATTAATAATATTTTAGTTCGTTAACATCTAATATTCTAGTACAGAACCTGCATCTTAGAACAAGCCCGGTCTTGTCCACCACATCCATCACAGGCTCAATATCCTCATCACTATTTGAGATACAATCAGGATTTGAACACTTGAAAATTCGCTCTATCTCATTTGGCAACGTCACGCGCCTCTTCTCTACCAATTTGTATTCCTTGATTATGTTTACCGTTGCCTTTGGTGCAATGAGTGCAAGCTTGTTAGTATCAGAATCTTGCAGAAATCTATTTTCCACCTTTATGATATCTTTTTTTGCAACCTTTGAGCTTGGAACATTGAGTGCTATTGTAATTACGTGGCCATCCTTTCCATCTATTCCAAGTGCATTGAGTACCTTGAGACCCTTTCCAGATTCAACATGATCAATCACGGTACCATTTTTGATTTTTCGAACGATTAGGTCTGACTCTGACATTGGAATAGTTTTTGTACTACTCATATATAACAGTGAACTACGATGAGCAATACTTTTTTCCAAAAAGATATTGTCTCGGTACGTGATTTTGATAAACAAAAATTCGAGGAAGTTTTCCAAGCTACAGATAAAATAATTGAGATGAATCCAAACGAGAGAAGAGAACTTGCGCGAGGAAAAACTCTTGGCTATCTTTTCTTTGAGCCAAGTACTAGAACGCGATTGAGCTTCGAGTCTGCAATGGCCTCCTTGGGGGGTACCTCTCTTGGAATAGCTGATGCTTCTTCCTCTTCTGCAAAAAAAGGCGAGAGTCTTGCTGATACAGTCAGAATAATGTCGTTATATTCCGATGTGGTTATTTTACGGCACCAACTTGACGGATCCAGTAGATTTGCTGCCGAAGTATCAGAAAAACCGCTTATCAATGCTGGCAGTGGAACCGAAGAGCATCCAACGCAGGCAATACTTGACCTCTATACCATTAGAAAGGAAAAGAAACGAATTGACGGTCTTAAAATTGGAATAGTTGGAGACCTAAAATATGGAAGAACCGTATACTCACTTTTGTATGCTCTGAGCAACTACAAGGTTGACGTTCGATTGATATCTCCACCAGCCCTGAAGATACGCTCAGATTCTACATATGAAATAAGAAAAAGACTTTCGTATACGGAAACAACAGACCTAGAAGAAAGTCTCGATGACCTAGACGTTGTATACGTAACAAGAATCCAAAAGGAAAGATTTGCTGATATGGAAGAGTATGTCAAAGTAAAGGGCAGCTACAAGATTGGACCAGAATTACTAAAGAAAATGAAACAAGATACCATCATAATGCACCCATTACCACGCTTGGACGAGATCTCACACAAGCTTGATTCTACAAGTAATGCAAAATATTTCAAACAGGCTCAATATGGCAAGGACACGAGGGCTGCTCTGCTTGCACTAATTCTCAACGAAAAAGGAATTTAGCTATTTTACTATGCCTGATTGGTTTAGATATTTTATTTCGCTGACAACGTCATCTACTGGAACATTATTGTATATCATGTAACTGACAGTATTTTTCACCCATGGTGGAACATAGCTACCATGGATTCCAAGTACGTCTAGCAGTTTGGAATCAGATATGGTAAACGTTGAAAAGCCAGCCCAGGCTATCAGAGCAGATTTTGCGTCAAGATAAAAATATTCATCAGTGTTTGGAACGTAATTTGGATCAAAGCCTGAAATCACCACCTTGTGCTGGCCATAGTTTACGTTGAATGCAACGTGCCAATTTTGCGTATCATTGTCTTTACTAATCAAGGAATCAACCTTGTTACCGTCTATTGATACCGTGAAGTCACCAGTGCTTGATCCGTTAGGAAACATGAAATTAGCATAAAATGGTATCTGCCAGGGATTGGCCGCATCAAAAGATATTGAATCACCATTTTCATCAAAGTTTTGATTAGTAAAATAGACAATTGAGAGGACACTAAAATAGAATGTCTTACCTTTTAATGGAGTTGATACTTCTATGGAGCTGTCAGCTCCTGGAATGAAACAACTGTAATAATATACCTGTTTTGCAACAGCTGGATCAGGATACATAACAAACTCTGTCTTGTTTCCTGGATTCAGGCTTGGTATGGTCAAAGTGTTTTCCACCTCGTCAAGATAATTATTGTTCTTGTCGTGAACTAGTGCATAGACATCAATGTTGTTTACCGTATTATTTCCAGTATTTGTGATAAAACCAGTCAGGTGACCGTCAGGATATTTTACAAGCGTTCTGTCATAGTTTACCTCGATGTTCAGGGGGTTGCTATTGGTAAGAATAAATGAAACTTGGGGTTTTTGCAAAAGAGGCTCTCCACTAGTTATCTGTGGAAACTTGAATTTGAAGGGCATGTCCTTTAACGGATATATCGCAGGAAGGATGCGAGATTCTGAAAATATAGCATTTCCATTATTTACTGTAATCTGGACCTTTGCAAGAACAGTCTGGTTGTCGGTATTTTTCACTGAACCGTACACAACATAGATTCCATCGTGATCAAAATATCCTGCATATTCATTATTCGGTATGTATACTTCTGCACTTGCAACATGAAACAAGATACAAAGCAACACAAGGACAGGTATTGCATAAAAAATCTTCATTCTAATATTGCATTGACTCCGCTTAATTTGTATCTAGCCTACATTGCCACAAGTTTGACATTTTCCATTTTTCTATTTGTTTTGAAATCTTTTGTCATGATGCCAATCTTTTCGGAATCTCCGTGTAACAAAAATAACTCCATGCATTTGTTTCCATCAACCTTACTATGAAGATGCGTACCAATCAGGTCTTCATGATTGTGTTTAATTCCCGTAACTATCTGTTCAGATTCTTCGTTGTGAATGACCATCAGAATAGCGTGAATTTGGCCGCTAAGACCTGACCTCTGCTTCTCTTCTGATACCAGATTTCTAATTCCAGCGCGAATGATTTCAGACCTTCCGGAAAACCCCATTGTTTTTTGTAATTTGTCTATTTCTGACAAGATCTCTTCATTTAATGAGATTGAGACAATAGGCATGGCATGAATATTATTAACTATCTTATAAGTTTAGCAATAAATATTATTAATATTTTATAGAGTTATTAATAACATTACGAGAGCATGAGTGTTGAAATCTGGAAAAAGAGCGATGGCAATAACTGGAGTCGTAGCTGCAATTATCATAACTGCAGTTTCAGTAGGTCTGATTTACAATAATCCTGAAAAGAATCAAAACAGCAATACATCTGCAAGCTCTAGTTTAGCATCCAGTCAGAATTCAACATCAACGATACAAATAGTTGCCGCTGAAAATTTTTGGGGCAGTTTAATATCTCAACTTGGGGGAACGCACGTCCAAGTGTTAAGCATTGTTTCAGATCCTAATGCAGATCCTCATGAATACGAAAGCAACACTGCTGATGCCCAAGCAATTGCAAATGCTAATTTTGTAATTGTCAACGGAGCTGGATACGATGATTGGGCTCTAAAAATTATTTCAGCAAGCAATAATCCAGATCAAAAAGTTTTGAACGTGGCAGATCTTCTCGGAAAAAAAGATGGCGACAATCCCCATTTTTGGTATAGCCCTGTTTATGTGAATGAAACCGTGAACAAGATGTATTCAGACCTTATTTCTATCGATCCCTCTAATACTGCATATTATACGCAGCAATACGCTAGCTTGAATGCATCACTTGGCCAATACAACAGTAGAATAGACGAGATCAAGCAACAGTTCCATGGCGCACGAGTAGCAGCTACTGAGAGCATCTTTGTGTATCTGGCAAATGCTACAGGTCTTGACCTTGTCTCTCCTCCTGAATTTATGGAAGCTGTTGCAGAAGGAAACGATCCGCCGGCACAAAGTGTCGTGCAATTCCAGGAGCAGCTTCAGGGCCAAGGTGGAAATGTGACCATGTTGGTCTACAATGAACAAACGGTAACACCACTCACGCAAAGTATGAAGGCGCTGGCTGCTAAACAAGGCATTCCGATTGTTGGTGTAACAGAAACCATACAGCCACCAGATGTCTCGTTCCAAGATTGGATGAATGGAGAATTACTCTCTCTCCAAAACGCACTTAATGCGCAAGCTCTTGGACAATGATAAATGACCACATCACATTCTAAAATAATTACAGCTGAAAACCTGGTAGCGGGATATGAAGGTAATATTGTCTGGCAGGATGCCAATTTTGACATTGATCAGGGCGAGTTTGTGGCAATTATTGGCCCTAACGGAGCAGGCAAGACAACACTACTTCGTTTGCTTCTTGGACTGCAGCAGCCAATTAGTGGCACTATTAAGATATTTGATGCCCAGCCTAAGCGTGGAAATTCACAAATTGGATATGTACCTCAGCGTCACGTAATTGATAGCGAAACAACTATTGAATCCCTTGAATTAGTACGACTGGGATTTTCCGGCAAGCGATGGGGTTTTAGCCTATTTTCCCAAAACGACAACAAAGCAGCTTTTGATGCATTGGAAGCTATTGGAGCGACAGAGTTGGCACACCGTTCCCTCAATGTATTGTCAGGTGGAGAACTACAGAGAGTATTTCTAGCTGAAGCATTGGTAAGTAATCCCGATATATTGTTGCTCGATGAGCCATTGTCAAATCTTGACATGAGGCGTGAGAAAGACTTGTTGCAGCTTGTCAATAACGTAGTTCGATCGCGTAACGTAACAGCATTACTGATAGCTCACAACATCAATCCACTTCTACCGTTTCTCGATAAAGTGATCTATATCGCCAACGGTAAGGTGGCAACCGGAAAACCAAAAGAAGTCCTGACGTCAGAGAGTCTCACAGCTTTGTACGGAGTTCCCATAGAGGTTCTGCATGATTCCAAGGGCAATATTGCAATTATAGGTATTGAGGACACTCATGGTCATGAATAGTACAGCCTTTAGCATTAATTTGCTGATAGATCTGCAACAGATATTTCATTACCAGTTTATGCAGCACGCATTTGAGGCAGGAACAGTAATTGCAATTGTTGCAGGCATTGTCGGCTACTTTGTAGTGTTGCGCCGCTCAGCATTTGCAGCGCATGCCCTTGCCCATATTGGTTTTGCTGGAGCAGCAGGCTCTGTACTTTTTGGAATCAGCCCTGTCATTGGTCTTCTAGTGTCTACAAATATCAGTGGCTTTACGATGGCCATACTTGGTACCCGCGCTGCACATCGTGACACGCAGATTGGCATAGTTCTTGCATTCATGCTAGGTATGGGCGTATTATTCATCAGTCTCTATACTGGCTATGCAACAGAAGCATACTCTATCTTGTTTGGAGAAATACTGGGAATTAGTAGCAATGATGTTCTTCTGACACTTGTTGCTGGTTTGATAATTCTAGCTGCAGTCGCGATTGTATATCGACCGCTTTTGTTTGCATCAATTGATGAGGATGTATCTGAAGCAAAGGGAATGCCTGTACTTCCACTGGGCGTAATTTTCATGCTTTTGGTTGCAGTTGCAACATCTATTGCAGTTCAGGTGGTTGGTGTCCTTCTTATTTTCTCATTGATGGTCACACCAGCTGCAACCGCTCAACGATTAGCAAAGCGACCGCAGCGAGTTATGATAATTGCTATTCTTATTGCACTAACGGCAACGTGGCTCGGACTCTTTATCTCATTTTATGAACCATATCCAGTAAGTTTTTTCATAACAAGCATAGTGTTTAGCTTTTACTTGTTCGTCAGGTTTGTTTATCAAAAAATCAAGCCCGTGGAATCTTTTAACAGACAAGCTGGAAAGGGAAAAACACTTGATAAATAAAATCATGATGTGGCTCACCCAAAAATAACGAACAGTGCCACAAGAAATTCCAAGACTCTAAAAAATTCTATTTTTATTATTTCTTCAATCAGGGGGCAAATTCTGGTCTTACTGTACTGAGTGATATTGCATGATCATCAATTAACACGCCTACACCCACATTGACACTTGCTATTCTTACCACAACCTTTGGCAGATCATCACTGGTAAGATTGTACTGTTTGGCAAGAATCTCCTTCACCCTATCTTCCGTATTGGATAGTTGGTTGAGGGTTGAGGGAACAGAAATGTCAAGTGTCTGTCTCATCATGTTTGTTGGAATTTTGCCTGTACCATCTTGTATTATATAAAACACGATCTTGTCTACAACTACCTCGTGAGGTAGTGTGTCTAGATCATTTGCAGTATAGAAGACCTGTACCTCTAAAGGATCAGTGTTATAGTTTTCATTCGATATTACGGCACCTTTTGAAGGCTGTAAGACTGAATCAAATGGCACATTAATTATAATGAATCCTTCTAGAAAATTGTCATTATAGTCATCAAGAACTCTTCTTACGTCTTGGCATGTAATGCCAGTAGCATTTTCTGAACCCAAATTTACTAACAATGCATTAGAACTAGGCCCATCATTTACTACAACATTCCAAAACATGGTTGATTCAGATCCACCTTTGTTGAAAATGCTTACATCTGTATCATAATGGCCTGGCCTGAGAGGTCCCTCGCCAGCAAAGATAGAGCCACACTCAAATTTTGCGGTATACATTATTCCAGTTGGGTTTCCAGTTGAATTGGTTTCTCCAGCAACTGATGTAGACATGGATAAAGTGGAATTGGTTGTTGGAATAGCTCCTGATAATTTGTTTGTATTTGATCCGGCAGGTGGACTCTGAGCCAAGACAGGATTGTGCTCTTGGGCTAGAAAACTAATGGCAATAAAAGAAATGATTACTGCAGCAACCAGAATCATGGAAGATCTTTGCCACCTTTTCACAAACTCAATTAAATTCTTCTAATAATATATGTTAGTGAGAATAGAGCTAACATTAAATATGAAGCTGGTCACATCGTGAATCGGGTACTGTTAATTGCAAAAAACTTTCAAGTTTTTACTGTTTGCATTTTTGCTCGTTTCTGTAGTATTATCTTCATTGCCACGTAACGCTTTTGGTGACGGCTTTGCCATGGAAAATCTTCCGCCTGCATCAGTTGGAAACAGGCAAGTACAGCTCTTCATTAAACTTAATCCTACCATACTCTATTCAGGCTCTGGCGTGCAGCCAACGATATTTTTCAGGTGGTTTGATGCAAACACTAACGAAACACTGCAACACATATCGTTTTTCCTCACCATTACAAAACATAACCAGCTTTTGTTTAGGGAACTTCTCCATACACATACTGGCATACTTAACATAGATATCACTCCAACTAACAGCACCAATTGGACAGTTTATGCAGACAAGGAACCAATTTTGAATGGATGGGTGCCTGACAATGATGATGATCCAATTGATGTGATAGGTCCAATTTTTAATGAAGGTGGATTGTATCACTTTAACATGCAAATGTTTTCAATAGATTATGACAATAACATATTTGATACAACCGACAACCCTGCAAGTATACCAAACTTTGATGCATATCTCAGTGTTGGAGATGTTTCCGGTCATGATATGGTATACAATGGAAACACCTACAATTCTACCATAATTTCTTATTATGATAAAATCAATGACGACTTTAACTTTGACCCGTCAAAATTACAGATTTCATATTCTATGCCCTTTGACTGGAACATGACAAGAATAGCTAGCCAGCCAATCTTTGTGCACGAAGAAATTCATATTCCAAAAGCTTTCAAGGAATTTACAAATACGCCAACATACTCTGCAACCATGAACGGCTATCAAATCACAGGACGTAGACTTATTGTTGATCCGTATACATCAGGAACCAGTGTTATTGCTCACATATTGTTAAACAAGATAGACATACAGGACATGTCAAAGCAAATGCCCAACGGAACTAATACAATGAACTTTACTCTTGCGCCAGCCGCACCCAATGTACAAACATCAAACAGTGCCCTTACTGACTTTGGCGGTTGGGGAGTCAAGTTGGGATGGAATCCAATTCAGATCGCACCAAATTCAGTAAATAATTTGCAACTTTCCTTCTTTGACGCATTTACTGAACAACCAGTTAATGGGGACGTAAATTACAATCTAAAACTATTGGACAGTACTGGTGACACTATTCTTTCCAAGGTAGGTTTGACTGCAAAAAATTCCACAGATACACAAGCTCTGAACCTGCCAGGTAATGGAATATACCATCTTCTATTGAACATCACGTCGATAGTAGGTCCAACAGGACTGCCTGATACATCCAGACTTGGTGTGGCAAGAGCTGACTTGGTTATTCCATCCACAGTGGGTACGGATCAAGGGGTTGTAGCCCTGCAAGGAAATCAATCTGGAAATCAGAGTGTGCAACCAACTAGCAACCAAACAACTACAACTGGCAATCAAACAACCACTGGCCAAATTTCAATTCCAGCATGGGTCAAAACAAATGCTGGTTGGTGGTCTAGTGGCCAGATTGATGATTCTACTTTTGCTTCCGGAATTCAATATTTGATAAAACAGGGAATAATTCACATACCTGCAACAACTCAGGGTCAAGCCTCTCCGGGTGTCCAGATACCTCAATGGGTCAAAACAAATGCTGGTTGGTGGTCTAGTGGACAGATTGATGACCAAACATTTGTGGCTGGAATTCAGTATCTTATCAAAATTGGAATAATTACAGTCTAGTCCGTAAATACTCAAGGTAAAAGAGATACCTAGAGCTTCAAGTCTAAAACAGTATCTAACAATTCCCAAGAAATAAATCTCATAAATTTAACAAAAACGACATGCCACTGATAACCATCTCTATGTATCCTGGCAGAACTGAAAAACAAAAAGAGGAATTTGCAAAAGCAATCACAAAATCTGCAGTAGAAATTCTCAAAACCAAGGAGAATCATGTAATTGTAGTTTTCGAAGAGAATCCAAAAGAAAACTGGTACATGGCTGGAAATCCTCTTTAAACACATTTTTATTTTATACAAAATTACAAGGTCTGTGACAAAAATTGCAGTAGTACAGATGAGGGCTGATACCGAGAAGGAAAAGAACCTTAAAAAAATTCTTGGCTACATTACACAGGCAGCAAAAAGAAATTCAGCACTGTGCACATTTCCAGAATTTATGATGTTTTACACTCCGTCTCACCAATCTGCATCAGAACTTGCAAGCTTGGCAGAAAAAATAACTGGAGAGTTTGTCACTTCAATATCAGAAGTGGCAAGAAAACATTCAGTCCAAGTTATAGGAACATTTTACGAAAAAAGCCCAAAGGCAAACAGAGTTTATGACACTTCATTTCTAACTGATCAAAATGGAAGAATAGTATCAAAATATAGGAAAATCCATCTCTATGATGCACTTGGTTTCAAGGAATCAGCAAAACTTTATCCAGGTTCTTCAGTTGCAAGGCCAATTAAAACAAGTGTTGGCAAGATTGGCATGATGATTTGTTATGATTTGAGATTTCCTGAGATGTCACGCATGCTTGCATCTTCTGGTTCTGAGATTCTTGTTGCTCCTTCTGCATGGGTACAAGGAAAAATGAAAGAAGAACACTGGATAACCATTAACAAGACAAGAGCAATAGAGAACGGGTGTTATGTTGTTGCACCAGACCAGGTGGGAAACATTTACTGTGGAAGAAGCTTGATAGTAGACCCATTTGGGAAAGTTCTTCTAGACATGAAAAAAAGAGAGGGTATTGGCATGGCTGATGTCTCGCTAGATCAAGTAAAACAAGTACGCAAAAAATTGCCCCTTTTGAAAAACCGACGAACTGACATATACACTGACTTTAAGATTTGATGACTCTGCTTGAGCATCGTATGTTACAGCACTGTCTTGTCCATTTTTGTTTCACTGAATATCTAAACACAATCATGGGCCAAGAGCAAATCTTACATGGAATCTTTGTTGCACACATCATTCCTTTCTGGATTAACGGAGAAGATGCTCTACAACCATTGTAGTAGTTAGAACATCCAATGAAGCGCTTTCTTGTCTGCCTAGAACGTATAACCAAAAGCTTCCCAATCTTGCACTCTGGGCACTCGACTAGTCCATTTGCAGGAGTATTTGTGCCTAGAATGACATATTTTCTCTTCTTCTCTGACCACGAAAGATAGCCATTCTTGTCGTAGTATTGGCGTATCTCTTCTCTCATTTTTCCAATTTTTTTATCCGTAATTCGAACAGAATTTCTTGCGCCTGATCTTTTTTTGAGCACAATTATCTGGGAAATATTTTCTTTCACTGATATCATCTGATCTGACTGATTAAAGAATAGTAGTGAAGAATTTTTATATGGAATCTAGTCAGCGAGATTTGTGGAAAAGGTCTGTGTTATTGGTGCTGGCAGCACAAAATATGGCAAGCTGCAAGACAGTATTACCGACATTGCACTTCAAGCATCCGTAGAAGCAATAGAGAGTGCCGGTATAGGACCAAAGCAAATCCAAGCTGGATACATATCAAATGTATTTGGTATTGCAGACAAGCAAGTTCACTTGGGTCCAGTAATAATGAGTAACCTTGGTATCCCAGAAGTTCCATCATTATCAATCGAGTCTGCATGTGGAAGCGGTTCAGTATCATTTCGAGAAGCATATGCAAATGTAGCTGCAGGATTTTATGATGTAGTTTTAGCAACTGGTGTTGAAAAAGTAACTCACACTGGTACTGAGTGGACTACAACATACTTTTCTTATTGTTCTGATTTCTTTTATGAGGGTGGTGACGGCGCATCATTTCCAGGATTATTTGCATCTATGGCAAGAGCATATCTTGCAGAGTTCAAAGCAACTGAAGAAGATCTTGCAATGGTTGCAGTAAAAAACCACGATAATGGTTTACTTAATCCAAAAGCACATCTTCGCAAAAAAATTACTATCGATGATGTGTTAAAATCTGCAGTAGTTGCAAGCCCGCTGAAGCTATATGACTGCTGTCCATTTTCTGATGGAGCAAGTGCAGTAATTTTATGTAGCGAAAAATTTGCAAAGGCTCATTCAAAAAATTACATTGAAGTAATTGGATCAGGAAGGGGTGGTTCACCTGCTGCACTGCAAGGAAGAGATCATATTACTACAATTCCAAGTACCAAGATTGCAGCTCAAGCTGCATACAAGATGGCTGGGATCACTCCAAAGGATGTAGATTTTGCTGAAGTCCATGATTGTTTCACAATTGCCGAACTAGTTGACACTGAAGATCTCGGATTCTTTGAAAAGGGACAAGCTGCACAAGCAGTACGAGAAGGAAGAACAAAACTCAATGCAGATATTTCTATAAATCCGTCAGGAGGCCTAAAGTCAAAGGGACACCCAATAGGGGCAACCGGAATAGGACAGGTAGCTGAAGTCTTTGATCAATTGACAGGAAAGGCAGGAGAAAGAACTGTCAGAGATGCAAAAATCGGGCTAACTCACAACTTTGGTGCAACTGGCGCAAGCTGCGCAGTTCATATTTTCAAAAGTGTATAATTTTGCTATCTAAAGAGGAATTTATCACTAATGCAAAGGTAGGAAAGATATTAGCAAGAAAATGCACCAAATGCGGACATCCTCATCTGGTCACTACATATTTTTGCCAAAATTGTGGAAACAAGGGATTTGAGAATGTAATAATTGATGGCAAGGGCACAGTAGCTACCTATACCATAATAACTGTCCCGCCAGAAGGTTTTGAGAAAGCTGTTCCATATGCCTGGGTTGTTATGAATGTGGATAATTTCGAATTACGAATTTCCGGCTTTATGGCAAGCATCAAATCGCCAGCAGATCTGCCTTTGGGTACAAAAGTAAAGATAACCGGATATGATGAACACGGAATGATAATCGAAAAACAGTAAACCAAATTTACCGAGTTAATTAAAAAAAACTAGGACATTTCTTTTATAACATTATCTGAGATCCATTCTTAATGTCAGTAGATGTTGTATGTGACAAATGCGGATCTAAAATAGCAAACATGAGGATGCTAAAATCGATCAAAGATGTAATGCGACCATACAACAGTAAATGCCCATCCTGCGGTCAAACGCTGTCATCGTCGGAATTTACTGTAGACGTGCAAAAGAACTGATCTAAAAAGTTTGCGTATCGATCAAACTAGTCACAAATCTTATTTACCGACATCAAGTAGACTTTGTTATGGAACTGAGTGAAGACTTTGGTGATCAAAAGCGAGGAGGAATTTTACAGTCTGCGTCAAAGCGAGTAAGAATGATTTTTTCTGTCATGGCAAGCCCTAACAGAATAGATATTTTAAGAATCTTAAACTCAAAAGGCCCACTCACATATTCAGAGCTAAAGTCACTTGCTGGATTCAAATCAAAGAAAGAAAGCGGCAAGTTTGCATATCATCTTCGAAAATTATTACGCCAATCTCTTGTGGCCTTGAACAAATCTGAGAGAAGATACACCATTACAAATTTGGGCAAATTAGTACTAAGTCTTGCCCGACAGATCGAGGAACGCTCAATTATTGAGAGCGGCAAGATGTATGTACGTACATCGCACGAATCTATAGAGGAATTCAATTCTCATAAAATAATCCAGTCTCTTGTTCGGGAAGGAAGTCTGCCTCTTGAACTTGCACAGAAGATAACAGAAGAGGTTGAAAACCGCATATACAAATTCCAGACATCATATCTTACCTCTTCATTAATACGTGAAATGGTCAATTCCGTGCTTTTGGAGCAAGGCCATGAGGACTATAGGCACAAACTAACACGATTTGGTCTTCCTGGATATGATATACATGAATTACTGACTAACGTGGACGGTATCCATAACGGAGTAGAAGGTATGTTATTTAAAACAGGTCAAACCGTTTTCGGGGAGTATCTGGTATTAAACACACTGCCTAAGGATGTTGCCGATTCTCATCTTTCAGGCGATATTCATATTACAAACGCTGGTTTGTGGTCGCTTCTTCCTGATACCATATTTGTAAACATCAAGGAGTTAATAGAAGACGGCATTGACCTGCGAGGCAAATTCTTGGGAGTAACAAGAAAGTCTGCTCCAAACTCTCTTGATGACCTGTCCACTTCTCTTTCCATTATAACATCACTTCTTATCAAGGAGGCCTCTCAGGAGGTTGTTATTGACGGACTGGTAGGATTATTACAAAAATATTCAAAAAATATGTCAGAAATTGAAGAAAAAATTGCAAATTCTTTTGCCAAAATATCAACTGCGCCTAAATATGGAAAGAATGAAGCACTAGCATCGTTCAGAATTTCATTAGGTACAGAACCAAAACTTGTTGGCTCTATTCTTACTGCCTATAAAAAATATGTAAAATCCACACCTTTGCCATCAATAGGTATCATAATAGATTATGAAAAAGGAAAGATTAACGAGTTTTCAGATATTCTGTCTGACATTATTGCACTAGGAGGGCGTGTAATGTTCTCAAAGGGATTGGCATCAAGCAAAGGTCTCTTTAAGGGAGATGCAAAGAGCACTTCGGTTACCTCAATTAACTTACAATCTTTGTCGATCAATATGCCGCGACTTGCATTTGAATCAAATAAAGATGAAACTTACTTTAGGGCAAGGCTGGCATTGTTAATGAAACCTGCTCTGGCAGCAATGTCGATACGAAAAAAGGAGATATCCGATCTTACTCGTAGAGGACTTAACCCAATTCTTGCAAATAATACGCAGTATATGCAAAAGGGTTCAGTTACATTAGTTGTTAATTTGCTAGGACTCAAGGAAGCAGTTTATGGAATCCTTGGTTATGAGAATAACAAGGCTGGACAGGAAATCTTGGCAAAAGTTGTAGCTACCGCTATTGAGGTGGCAGCCAAGAAAGGAAAAGAAATGGGTGACAATGTTACAATTTCTATAACCGAAAGTGATGCATCCGCTCGCTTTTCTTCATTGGATGGTGAAAAATACGGTAAAATGTCAATCCATCCGCACGTAGAAGGTGAATCCTATTCGGAAGGAGTTACTATTGACGCCTCAGAAATCGATGGAATGACTCCTAAAAGTGAAAAGATAGCCGAATCTAACCATCTTTCAAAGATGCTTAACGGTGGAGTGCTAGTCCAACTCAAGATTCCAGACGCAATGGATTCCTCAGGAATTAAGAAGGCAATAGAAAAAGCTGGAGAACTATTAGGTTCATTT
>JBAVVB010000200.1:0-6931 GCA_049697075.1 Nitrosotalea sp. | reverse complement strand
TCCAATAACTAAACGAAAAAAACTCTGGATAAACAGTATAATTTGTGCAACACCCGAAATTGTGAAAAATGATCTAGACAGACAACTTGTTTTACCATCACAATTTGCTTTAATAATATTTGATGAGGCTCATAGAACAGTAGGAGATTACGCATATGCCGGTATTGCAGAAAGATTTGCAAACATGAGTGTAAGAATACTGGGAATGACTGCCACGTTGCCAAGTGAAAGAGATAAAGCTTCAGAAATACTCCAAATATTAAAGATTTCAAGTATTGCACAGCGAACAGAAGAAAGTCCGGATGTAAGTCCATATGTACAACAGACAGATACCCAGTGGGTCAGTGTCGAGCTTCCATATGAGATGAAACAAATTCAATCTTGTATCAAAGCAACAATAGATGCACGATATGATGAACTAAGAAAACTGGGATTGAATTTATCCAGTACCCGGTCATTATCTGAACTTCTTCGTGTTAGAGATTTTGTTCTGAGGCAGAATCGAAGAGCTGCTAAACCCCTTTTTACTTCAATAAGACTGATTCATGCCTTGAATGTATTGGAATCTCATGGAGTAACCTCGTTTCTGCGATTTTGTGAGAGAACACGTGAGAAAAAAGGAGTAGGTATACGAGACCTATTTGAAAATGATCTAAACTTTGGAAAAGCTATGCGTCTGGCAAAAGAAGCTCAACAAAAAGGCATTGAACATTCAAAGATCACAAAATTAAAAGAAATACTGAATGGTCTTTCGGGCAAAGCCTTGGTATTTACAAGTTATAGAGACTCTGTTGAAGTAATATACCAAAAACTAATCGAGATGAATATATCAGCAGGATTTCTGATAGGAAAGGCCGGAGAGACTGGACTCAAGCAGAAAAAACAAATCGAGACAGTTCAGAAGTTCAGAGATGGGCAGTACAAGGTCCTGATTGCTACAAGAGTAGGGGAAGAAGGTCTTGACATTTCAGAAGTGAATACTGTCATCTTTTTTGACAATGTACCAAGCTCAATTCGTTATGTCCAGCGAAAAGGCCGTACCGGTAGAAAAGATTATGGAAAATTAATAGTTTTAATTGCCAAAGATACAACTGATGAAACCTACTACTGGATAGGTAAGAGAAAGGTAAGTGCTGCAAAGAAGATGGGTGAAAAAATGTCAAAGATTCTTGAAAACCAGAACATGACTCCAAAAACAGGTCTTGACGCCTTCTTATAGTTACGCCACATAATTATTTTAAAGAACAAAAAGTATCATTATGTCATGACAAAAATTCATGCGGAGATTGGAGTTCTTCCAATAGGTACATCCTCACCAAGCTTAGGCAAATACATTGCAAACGGTTTAAAGAGTTTGAAGAAAGTTGATGGAATAAGATATCAGGTAACTCCCATGGGCACAATGATCGAATCAGACGATATTGACAAGATCTTTGAGGCGTCCAAAGTTGTTACAAGTGCAATATTTGAGATGGGGGTGACTCGAGTAGAGACAATTCTCAAGATTGATGAGAGACGAGACAAGAATAATTCTCTTGAAGACAAACTAAAATCAATTGAGAGATTCACATAGAAAAAGTGGATGACTTCAATCTACAGTTAAATACCATGAAACCATCAAAATTGCCAATGCGTAGGCTAAAGATGGGAATCTTTCTTGCGTTATGTATTATTTTCATATCTATGAATTCAATATACGCTCAAAGCCCACCGGAAATATCTGCAAGTACTAATAAGCAATCCTATGAGCCTGGAGATAAGGTGACAATCACAGGTACGGTGCAACAACCAACAAATGACAATCCAGTTACCATAATAGTACGAAATCCCATTGGGAATGTATACGAAGTAGGTCAAACAGTATTACTCAACAATATATTTTCACATGATTTTGTATTAAGTGATGATGCACAGGGAGGAATCTATACTGTCAACATAAGACAAAGTAATGTAACAACTCAAATTCAATTCCAAGTAACTGTAGGACAGATACAAATAATTCCAGTATTTGATAGCGAGATAAGAGTTCGCGGAGAAAACACAAGTCTTGTGGAATATGGAAATGTAGAGGTCTCAACAGTTGATAATTCTATTACCATTCAGGTTAACACGACCAAGATACAAAATGGTTCCATTTTGGAGGAATATCACATTCCAAAATATGTGATTGATACGCCTGGTGGACAGATAGATGTAAAAGAGAATGGAAATGATATTGATTGTACTCAAACTGAGTCAGACGTAGAAAGAATTCTTGATTGCCCAATGCAGTCTGGAACAAATGAACTTACCTTGACAGGGACTGTTGTAATTCCTGAATTTGGAACAACTGTAACATTGATCTTGGCATTAAGTATAATGACTGTCATAATGGTTTTCTCACGAAATAGATCACTTCATTATCTCAGATAAGTTATTTAAGAGCAAATCATGTCGAAACAATATGATTGCATATATTTTAGTAACATGTGTACCTGGAAATGAGAAAGAAGTTATTTCCAAAACAAAAAGTCTTACAGATGTGAAAGAAGTAAACGGAGTCATGGGAAAATATGACGTGTTTGTAAAGATTGAGGCAAACGATCCTACAAAGGTGGATACTGCAGTATCAAAGGTGAGAAACGTTCCCCATGTGACAAGTACCATTACCATGCCAGTAATATACGGTCAGGGCGGCACTGTAGACGACGAATAGTATTTCAAGATTCGATTCCCTGAACTGTCTTATTATTAGATAAAATAATGCTTTTTTATCTCGTCAATATGTTTTCATGGCATAAAAGATATAGAAAATGGCAATTCAATTCCGAATAGTTAATTTTAAAATTTTTCATACAATAAGATTATTTAGAAAGATACGTAAATTTCATTTGTTGAAGATAATAGATGTAATTGACCCTAAGAGAATAGACCGATCCCCTGATAAAACAATAGTCTTGATGTCATCAGGAGGTTTCATGCAAAATGGACATGAGATCAAAGATGTACGTCTTAATCTGTACCTGCAAAGAAAGGATCCAAAGATCGGATCTTATTCCTTGCTGACTGTGTACATTGAAACTGATAAAGATTCAATTGAAATGATATATGACGAAGGATATAGAGGAGAAAATGCACTAGAAGAGGCAGCTACTTTTCTAACATTACACCTTGGAATGTCTGGCCTGATCCTACGAGCTATACTTCAACTTGAAAATTCTTTAAAGCATCATGCCTAGAAAATGTTAGAGATTATATTTTCATGTGTTGCCCTTTATTTTATTGAAATTTGAACGTAAACCTATTCAGCCAACACCAACATGCGCCATGTGTGGGAAACCAGTAAAAGATCACACTCAAGAAGAAATAAAAAATTGCGCAAATAATCGCAGAAATCTAAATGTTGGAACAAACTAGAGGAAAAATCATGAAGCATTTTAAACATACATTTGTTGTCAATTCTAATGTTGACAAAGTTTGGAAGTTTTATACAAACATCAACCATTTGAAAATAATTACTCCTAAAAAAATGAAAATAGAAATTCTCAAGACCACGAATGACATTCTAGAAGAAGGTGCGGAAGCTTGGTTACAAGCCAAGATAATTTCGGATTCAAAATGGCATTCAAAAATAACATATTTGAAACCATATGAATATGTAGATGAGATGGTTAGCGGTAGATTCAAAACATGGAAACATCTACATAAATTCAATAAAATAGACGATACTAGTACTGAGATAATAGACCAAATTGATTTTCAATTACATTATGGACTTATGGGAAAGTTTTTTGAAGGGTATGTAATGCAACTTCTTTCTGAGACTTTTGAGTATAGAAAACAAGCAACTAGGGAAGCATTGCAGAACAATTCATAAATCTAGTTCGCTTGCTTCTTGTAATTTACCAATAATTTCAAGATAGGTATATGGATCAAGTTGTTTTGCAAAACATTTGTCAATATTGATTAGATAAACAGAATGCAATCTGGCATTCAATATGTCGTTCATCTCTATTGGTGGATTTTTGTAAAACCTATCACAAAGTTCCTTCATCTTCTGAATCTCATCCACTGTTCTCTTGCTTGGAGGTTTAAGAAAGATCTTTGGGATTGGTAATATGCCGACAACAGGTGTAGCAAGAGCAAACTTTGAACAGAACTGGCTATACCTAGCAATTTTACTTGCTATTCTTGCAACATAATAGTCAATAGTATCCAGTGCATGATCAGGAGGAGTAAACCCAGTCTCAATTTCCATGATAAATGTACCATCTCCTTTGGTAGCAAACACATCGCAAACAAGAATATCAGAAAGATGTTTTTCTATATCAACCGAATAACCTTGTGCGATGAGATTGGATGCACAGATTATTTCTAATACAGAGTGATTAATTTTAACAAGATTTTTTTGGTACAATTCAATGAGTCGTTCACGTACAAAATTTATTCGTGATTTCATTTCAGGAGTTTTCTCACGTGTTAGTTTTTCTGCTACGGTATACACATCGTCCGTAAATTTCTCAATGTCCAAAATATAGTAGTGTTCAACTGTTGCTAGGTTTTAAGAATATGGGTAACTAGAGATGATGCCAGTTAACTAATTTTTAAAAACATTTTTTATGA
This sequence comes from Nitrosotalea sp., assembly GCA_049697075.1. Lineage (GTDB taxonomy): Archaea > Thermoproteota > Nitrososphaeria > Nitrososphaerales > Nitrosopumilaceae > Nitrosotalea. The sequence goes on along the minus strand of JBAVVB010000200.1, from coordinate 2,329 downwards.
AGTATGAAATGGATTTTCTTTATGGAAGATCTCTCTAGCAATGACAAATTGGTACTCTTACAATACGCAATAAGCAAATATGAGAACGAAAATGTCCTGCTGGAAAAACTCAAAACAGTATTGCAGCAAAAAGACATAGATAGAAGCATTGCAACACTTATTGCCACTCAACAGGTGAGGAGAATAGGTCCAGACATTCTTCAAAATAACGTAAGTCACATAGGCGAACTACCTGAACTCCCATCCCACCTAAAGTCAGTAATAGATAATCTTTGATACTGACCGAATAATTTACAAAGGGATGCCTTGACAAAATTTCAACATGACTATAAAAAATATCACCGTTTTAGGTTCTGGCATAATGGGACATGGCATTGCTCAAGTTTCAGCCATGTCAGGATACAATGTTGTACTGCGTGATGTAGAACAGCAATTTCTAGATAAGGCTATGGAGAAGATCAAGTGGAGTCTAGATAAACTGGTGTCAAAACAGAAAATTTCAGAAGAGGAATCACATAAAATATTTTCAAGAATAACTCCAGAAGTTGATCTTGGTAAGGCATTGAAGAATTGCGATTTAATGATTGAGGCGGTTCCTGAAATTATGGATTTAAAAAAGAAAGTATACGCAGAAGTTGATGCGGTGGCAAATAAGGATACAATTTATGCATCAAATACCAGCACACTTCCAATCACAGAAATTGCCAATATTACAAGTAGACCTGAAAGATTCATTGGAATCCATTTCTTTAATCCACCTCAGCTAATGAAATTGGTTGAGGTCATACCAGGACAAAAAACTACAAAAGATATTGTGGATTTGACAATGAATTTTGTAAAGTCAGTGTCAAAAGAACCCGTCTTATGCAAAAAGGATGTAGTTGGATTTATTGTAAATAGAATATTCATTCCTCTCGTTCATGAAGCTGTTTGGACAATGGATAGGACAAAAGCTTCCATGACTGAAATAGATTCTGCTGTAAAATTCAAGTTACATTTTCCAATGGGAATATTTGAGCTTGCTGATTTTACAGGTCTAGATGTAATTCATAAAGCAACAATTGAAATGTATTCTAGAGACAAGAAAGTAATTAATCCACATCCATTAATTCAGAAATTATTTGATCAGAAAAAATTTGGTCAAAAGACAGGTAGTGGATTTTATGAATATGCAGGGGGAAAATACGAACGTATTAACTTGACAGAAGAATTGGCAAAAAAAAATGAGCCAACTCAGATAATTGGAACCATACTTAACAACGCTGCTTGGCTTGTAACAAATCAGGCAAGTGATATACCTGAAATAGAAAAAGCATTGAACCTAGGGATGGGGTTAAGAAAACCAATATTTGAAACGGCAAAGGAATTTGGCATGACAAAAATAGTAAGAGAATTACAAATACTTTCTAGTAATTATGGTAAATTTTATGAGCCAGACCCATATCTTCTATCTATTGAGAATTAATTTTGTCTAGAAGTAGTTTTACAGCTTCTTTTGGGTCTGTTGTACCAATTATTTTCACCTGCTGTCTGTGATCTAGGTATTGATCAGCATATCTGTCTGCAATACCTCCAGTATTTTTTATAGATACCATTGGTCTTTTATGCATGTAAGCTGCACATGCCTCTGAAAGAGTACCAGATCCACCTCCAATAATTATTACGCCGTCTCCAGAAAGTGCAGTGAGAAAATCCCTTGCAAGCCCCATACCGCTTGGAATCACTATGTCACAGTATTCATTTGCGAAAGAGGCATCATTTTGCGGAATAATTCCAATTGTGAGCCCGCCTGCATCCTTTGCACCGTGCGCTGATGCCTTCATCACGCCGCCCAGACCGCCAGTGATTAAAATTGCCCCTGATTTTGCTACTTCGGTCCCTGTTTCGTATGCTATCTTTTCAAGCTCAGGCGTGAACCCGTTTTCGTTATTTCCTATGATTAGAATTTGAGGTTTCCTAGCCAATAGATGATATTAAAAATTCGATAATAAAAATCGTAATCTGAGTTGAAATATTTACTTGGATTCTGAAGATTGAGTTTTCTTTGCTTCTGTTGTCTGAGTAGTTGAGGTCTTTGTTTGATTGGGCCTTTTTGTTCTTTTCACTGGTTTTGCAGGTGGACTGTCAACAGATTTTTGAGGTACTACAGGTTTTTGAGTTGGTACAGTTGGTTTTGATACATTATGTTGTTGGGGTGGTCTCTGATTGTTTGGTGGTCTTTGTGATTGTTGTTTTTGTTGAGGTCTTTGATTATTTTGAGGTCTCGGTGCATTTTGAGTTTGGGTGTTTGGTTTTGATACATTATGTTGTTGGGGTGGTCTTTGATTAT
>JBAVVB010000199.1:0-4219 GCA_049697075.1 Nitrosotalea sp. | reverse complement strand
AAAAGTTCTTGTCATCTCTGTCAGGATAATCGGTTCTTGCGTGAGCTCCTCGAGATTCTTTTCTCCAAATTGCACCCATCAAAATTACTTCAGATACACGAAACATGGAATCGAGTTCCATCACGTTTGTAAAGTTCGTATTGTACTCTTTAGCTTTGTCGTCTACATGTTTCCATGTTTTTTGTCTTAATTCTCTTACCAACTTGAGGCCATCAACAAGATCAGTTTCATTTCTAAAAACGTAAGACTTGTTATTCATTATCTCTGTTAGTTCCTGTCTAACCTCGTATGGATTTACACTGCCTGTACCTCGAAATATTCCATCATAGATCCTTTTTTCCTCAGTAGCAACCAAATGCAATGGAAACGGTGTAGAGTATGTTTCTTCTAAAATGTATTTAGCAGCAAGCTCACCTGTAATTTTACCCCACACAAGACACTCGGCAGTAGAGTTTGCACCTAACCTGTTTGCTCCATGAACGCTGTTACATGCAGCTTCGCCTGCTGCCCATATACCTTGAATTTCAGTTGCCCCGTCTATGTTACTGTGAATGCCGCCCATCATGTAATGGCATACTGGTCTGACATCTACTGGTTCATTAGCCGGGTCAATTCCTGAGAATTTCAGCGATATCTCGCGTATTGCAGGAAGTTTTCTTATAATCAATTCTTTTCCCAGATGCCTCAAATCTAGTTTCAGGCAATCCACTCCAGTATCGTGTTTGAAACCATGCCCTTCATTGATTTCAGTAATCATGGCACGTGATACAACATCTCTTGATGCAAGCTCTAGTTTGCTTGGGGCATACTTTTTCATAAAGCGCTCTCCCTTGTTGTTAAGAAGATATCCACCTTCCCCCCTGGCACCCTCAGTAATCAAAATTCCCGAAGGCAGTATACCAGTAGGATGGAATTGAACAAACTCCATGTCCTTTAGCGCCATTCCAGCCCGGTAGGCCATATCAAGGCCATCAGGAGTTGAGGCTAACGCATAAGTTGAAAAACTGTATACCCTTCCTGCTCCGCCTGTCGCAATAATCAATGCCTTTGCCTTGAATGTATAGAAAGTGCCACTTGACATCTCGATTGCGGTAATGCCACAAAACCTTTGGCCATCATGAACTATTGACGTAACAAACCATTCGTTGTAGAATTCAATGTTGTCAAATTTTTGGCATGTGTCATACAAAGTCTGCATTTCGTAAAATCCTACTTTGTCTTGAGCATATGTTGCCCTTGGAAAGCTATATCCTCCAAAGTTTCTCTGGCCAATTCTTCCATCATCTCTCCTTGACCATGGCATTCCCCAATGTTCAAGTTGATAGACCTCAGATGGCATCTCATTGACGAGTCTCTCAATTACATCTTGATCGCCAAGAAAATCGCTTCCTTTTACAGTATCATAAACATGAGATTCTATTGTGTCACCATCTTCAGGATATAGAACTGCTGCAGTACCACCTTCAGCAGAAACAGAATGTGAACGCATAACTTGCAGTTTTGAGATAACTGCAATTTTGATATGCGGAGCAACCTTTGCTGCCTGAATCGCTGCCCTCAGTCCAGCAAGACCAGAACCTACGATTAGAAGATCACTGTCAATACTGTTAACCATGATTCGACATCTTCCTTTTCACACTTCATAAATATGTCTTGTGAAGGACTGATGTCAGAATTGTTAATATATATCGCTAGCGATATCACTAGTGATGATTTCTGATTGGTTTCAAAGAGTCGGAAGTTCAATCCCTAGAGGATTTTCAAGATACTTCATTTTAGAGGCACTAAAGAAGAAACCAAGTACTGGAAAGGAGATAATAGATGTAGCAACTGCTCAAAGTGGAGGAAAATGGAAACCCTCTCCTGGACTGATATATCCTTTACTTGGAAGACTGCTAGATGAAGGACTCGTAGAGGAGACAAAAGACGGCAAATATCAGATAACCAAGAAAGGAAAAATAGTTTCAGAAGACCTTGAGGCTTTGGATAAGATAGTCAAGAACCAACTTGATGTAATTTTTAGGATGGGTGATGTTGGCAAATTTGTAGCCATGGATCTGATAGAGCGAATCAATACAATTGGGAACTCGCTTAGTTCAAACGTTTCATACATGACCAAGGATGAGACCCAGAGATATAGAAAATTCCTAGAATCCGAGCTGCGAAAGATGGAATCTGCTGAAAAAAAGTTGCAGGGCAAGGAAATCAAGATCAATTAAGCAATAAATAATTGTAAAACATTATAGCGACAGTTGAAAAGTATTAAAAAATTAGTATATGACAAGTCAAAGCCTCTTGTTTTTCCTGGCGTGTATGATGCAATTACAGCCAGAATAGCCCAAAAAGCAGGGTTTGAGGCCATGTTTCAAACAGGATATGGAACTTCAGCCGCGTTGCTTGGTATGCCTGATTATGGTTTTATTGGACCCACGGAAACTATTGAAAATGCAAGACGAATTTGCAAATCTGTTTCGGTTCCAGTAATAGTTGATGCCGATACAGGTTATGGAAACCCTTTGAGCGTATGGAAACTTGTTAACGAATTAGAATCAGTTGGAGCCGCCGGTATTTTCCTAGAAGATCAAAAGTGGCCAAAGAGATGTGGACATATGTCAGGAAAGGAAGTGATTGCCAAGGAGGAATACAGTGAAAAACTCAGGGCTGCAGTGGATGCTAGAAAAAGTAATGACTTCATAATAGTAGCAAGGACCGATGCTCGCGCAACGGAAGGCTTGGATGCTGCAATTGAGCGAGGCCTTTTGTACAAGGATATTGGAGCGGATGCCATATTCATAGAAGCCCCTAAATCAGTTGATGAAATGAGAAAGATAGGAAAATCGATAAAGGCGCCATTGGTGGCAAACATGATAGAAGGCGGAGCTACGCCGCTACTTTCTTCAAGCGAGATACACAAGATGGGGTTCAATCTCATTCTTTACCCACTCTCCGTATTGTATGCCAATACATTTGCAACGATGCAGATTCTAAAAGAGTTAAGGAAAAGCGGAACTACTGCAAAACTAAAAGACAGGCTTGTTGATTTTGATCAGTTCAATGAAATTGTAGAATTATCAAAATTCAAGAAGATGGAAGACAAGTACGAAACAAAGTCATAGAAAATAACAAAAAAGAAAGGTTTCCGCCAAGGTTTCCTAAGAGTTTCTCTTTACTTCTATGTCTATAGTAGAAACATTCCTAGAGCGTCCGTCTTGTGATTGAAGTTGTTCTGATCCAATCTTGATGGTTCCTATTGAGTAACCAGCATTTTCTGTCTTTCGTGCAATTATTTGTGCTACGTCAACTGCACGACCAATGCTTAGTCCTCTTGCCTTGATAGATATCCTTGGTTGATTTGCCAACTGTATGAGCGAAGAAGTAACGTACGCCATCAGTGGCTTCTTGCCGATGTAGATAGTCTCTCTAGATTCGGACATGCGTTCCCTCTCTCTTGGGATAATTTAAATCTAAGAATGCAAGAATTGCTGCAATGAAGTTTCTCCTCGTATTACTTTTTGCTCTTGCAATAATTGGAATTAATTCGGCATATGGATATGGCGAAGTTTCTGTATCTGATTTTAAGGTAGTTAATTCTCTTGGAGAAGAGATCAATTCTCCAGTAGTAGACCAACAACTTAACTTGCAAACATCGCTGAAAAATGTGAGTCAAAACGAGGTAGACTGGGCATACGTTGTTCAGGTAATTGATTCAAGTGGAGCTATATCAGATCTGAATTATGCCACAGGTTCTCTTGTTGCCAATCAAACTCTTACTGCAGCTCTTTCATGGACTCCACATGCAAGCGGAACGTACGAAATTCAGATACTAGTCTGGGATAATTTACGTGACATAGATCCGCTTGCACCTGTATCAACATTTAACATGACTGTAACTTAATTTTTAAAAAGTGGACCGGGTGGGATTCGAACCCACGATCTCACCCATGCCAAGGGCGTATCCTACTAGGCTAGACGACCGGCCCGATTTTAATCAGAGTAGGAATCTGATTTGCATTAACTTTTTTTGTGAGGTTATTAACGTTTAGCGTGACTTGGAAAATTAGCTTGACCAAAATAGCATAAGATATTTAACTATCAAGAATGGAATTCTTCGCGTGGTAGTAGAAAACAAAGCAATAATTTCCTACATTCAAATTCAAAAAGAAGACTTAGCAGTTTTTAGATTTAAACCAAAAGAAGGAGAACTTCCCCAATACAAGCC
>JBAVVB010000198.1:0-1816 GCA_049697075.1 Nitrosotalea sp. | reverse complement strand
GCTTGACTCTCCCTCAGTTTTTTGACCTCTTCTCTAAGTTCTTTTATGGCTTGATTTTCCTCACGTAGCTTGCTAATCTCAACTTCGTTCTTGGTTTGGTCGAAAATCATCAAATCAGGCTCTAATTCTAGGTACATTTTCAGTTTTTCCTCTCCTGTCATACGGTCATACTGCATCAAATAGCCACTATGCCCAACCAGTTTATGTGCATAATTTTCTCCATGCTTTCTAGCTGCTTTTGTGAAGAAATAGGATCTAAAGCTATGGGATGTGATTTTACGAAAATTATTAGATGAATATCTATCATTTAATCCCAGCCTGTCAAGAGCCATGGTCAAGATCTTTTGCTCAATAATTGCTGCATTTAGTGGATCATCGTGCTCTTTTGTAAAAATAAGATCCTCAGGATTTAACTTGTCTAGAATTGGCTTAAGTCTACTAGCCGCTTCTTTTGATATGTAGGTAGATCTCCCTTTTCGTGTCTTTGTTATATTGGCTGGAATGTTGACTTCTATCCTTTCCTGTGAGAAATTAAGATCTTTCTTTCTAAGTCTGGTCGCTTCTCCTATTCTCATTCCTGAGGAACCTAGCGAAAGATAAAGAGCCTGTCTACGAGGGCTTTTACTAAATGCATTTACAATAGCACGATATTCATCATCTGATAACGGGTGTCTTTCTTCATTGGTAATCTTTCCAAACTTGAGGTTTTCTTTAACGTCTTGTGGATGAGTCTTTATGCCTTTATGATAGAGAAATTTCCTCAAACTAGCAAACATCAACCTAACAGTGCTAGTGTTCTTCCTTTCTTGTTGATTCCAATTAATCCAGTCTTGTAACATATCATACAGAGCATTTTCTTTTTCTTGCCCCTGTAATATCGATAATTCGTCACAAATTTGCTCAGCATTTCTTCCTCCGTATTTTTCACTAACAAATCTCTCAAAATTAATGATGGCTGAAAGCCTGTTTCTTCTTGTTGCTGCTGGTTCACTGGATATTTTTTCTAAATATCCCTCTTTTGTTCTCTTTTTGGAGAGGAAGCTACTCATCTTGACTCTCTCACTCGTTTTAATGATATAATATGTCCAAAAAATACGGGTTTAACGGGTACTAGTCTAGAGCTTTCATCAGGCACTCTTGTCAAAGCTTAAACTCTGACTTGAAATTTTGGTAAAATATTCGCATGTTGTTTTGTATGGTATCGATATTTTGAGGGATACTCTTGGATATCTCTTCAGGCCTGATGTATGGTACAGAACTTATCTCCTCTTTTGATTTGTCAAGCCATAACTGTATGGTGGGTTCGTCTACCTCTAGATGAAACTGTACCCCTACTGCGCTTCCAATCTTTATTGCCTGATTCTGATAGTCTTTTGAATGGGCAAGCCTTGTGGCATTATCGGGAAGATCAAACGTATCACCATGCCAATGAAATACGGTGGCAGGACTCTTTATTCCTTGGAAGAGCCTTAATTTTGTGGTATTGTCAAACTCGATATCGTGGTAGAATCCTATCTCTTTTCTCTTGCCTTGGTAGACCTTGGCATCAAACGCCTTGGCGATAAGCTGCGACCCAAGGCATATTCCAAGAACCGGGGTATCATTTTTGACTGCATTTTGTATCAGTGCCAACTCTTCTTTGAGGTAAGGCAGGTCATCGTTTGCACTCTCTGGTGCACCAAGTATTACTATGACCCGGGGGGCTATATCTGGAATTTTTTCTTTTTTTGCAAGAACTGTTGTAATTCTAAAACCATCCTCTTCAAACAACTTGCCTAGCGTGGCAATTCCCTCGTTTCTTGTATTCTGTATTACC
>JBAVVB010000197.1:0-5178 GCA_049697075.1 Nitrosotalea sp. | reverse complement strand
GTATCATAATAATTTCAAAGTCCAGATTGATTTGGAAAATTTGAACTTTGGATGATTCAGTGTCAGTTCTAATCCGTTAACAATTTGAATTCTTGCCATCTGAACCTGTATGACTAGAACCTTCAATGGGTTAAGACATGTAAGAGTCTGGACTTCAACAGGCCCACTAATATGATGAATTATTACTTAATACATAATATGGTGACAAGAATACTAAGTGTACTTATCTAACTGACAACAGATAAAGAAATGTTTTACTTCTAGATAAGATAAGGTGATCTCATCAGTGCATAAATTTGGAAAGATTACAAATATTCGTCAGTTCAAGAACAAAAGAACTACATAATGAACGTGTTGCGATAAAACAAGAGCTATCTCCTTTTGAATTTGAGATCTTCACTTTTGAAGATGATGCAGGAGCAAGGACAGAATCACCGTCTGAAGTATATCGGAAAGAAGTAAATGAATGTGACATATACATCGGTATATTCCGAGAAGAATACAGTGAAGCAACAGAAGAAGAATACAGGATTGCACAATCACAATCAAAAGAAATTTTGCTCTATGTGTCGGATTATAACATAACAAAGCAACATGATCAATTAAGGGATTTTTTAAAGCGTATTAACCCAAACCATACCTTACAGCCGTTCTCAGATATCAAAGAACTTGAAAAATATATCAAGCGTGATATCACAAATCTACTTGTTAGAAAGTTTAAGAAACTTAAAAGTGGTGCAATCTTGCCTCATTCTTCCTTTGGGGATATTTTTCTAGTTCAACATTATTTGACTTCGCTAACTCCAAGTAATCCTGATCAATTACGAGAAATTAATCAGGTAGCAAGTGAGATAATATCAATTTGGAATGCAATGGGATACGGTATCATGAGGTGCACATTTGATAATTCAACGATCAATTTTGAAGGGAAAAGAAGCGATTGGTTGGATTCCCATAAAGTGTTTATTCGTTGTGTCGATGGCGATGTAACAACGGATGATGTAAAACATGTAAAACAATTCATAGATAATAATCCACAATATTTAGGATTCATTTTCACACATAGTCGTATTTCCCAACCAGCTAAGGATTTAGTATCGCAATTTCCTACGATAAAACTGCAAACTCAAGGAGAATTCTATCGCAGTATCATGTCACCACAAAAATACATCGATAGGATAACTTCTGATTATGAATCGAGTGATATTCCAAAATACTATGTTACTCTAAATTGCTTCAAAGAAATTGTATCTGAAGGTGAGGCAGAATATGTTAAAGAGGATCTTGGGGATCTCGATGCTTATGTAGACAGTTGGTTTGAAGATAGAACTAAAAAACATCTTTCTATACTGGGAGAATTTGGATCGGGCAAAACATGGTTCAGCAAACATTATGCTATGAGATGTCTTAGAAAATACCATGATAATCCACATTCAAGCCGTTTACCAATTTTTATCTCCTTGCGAGACTATGCGAAATCGTATAGTATCAAGCAACTCATAACCGATTTACTACTTAATGAATATGGATTCAAATTACCGTCCTTTGAGGTATTTCAAGAATTAAATCGGCAGGGTAGATTTTTGTTAGTTTTTGATGGTTTTGATGAAATGGCTCAAAAAGTGGATTATGACACAGTTGTCCAAAACTTCAATGAATTGGCCAAAGTTGCAATAGTCAACAGCAAGGTTTTGCTTACTTGTCGAAGTACCCATTTTAGATACGAGAGAGAATCACGTAATATCTTGGGTGGTAAAGAAAGAACTACGTCCCAAACTCTTGTTACAAATCAACCAGGATTCGAAATTATAAATCTTGAAGAATTTTCTGATGAAAAAATAATTGAAGTAATGACAAAAAGAATTGGCAACGCTGCTGAAGCATCCAGTTATTGGGAAGAATTAAAACCGATTTATGATATACCTAGCATAGCCCATAAGCCTGTACTTATTCCCATGTTGATAGAAGTAATGCCACAAATTGTTGGAAGTGCTTCTATAGACGCAGCTTCTATTTACAGGATCTATACTGATAGATGGATAAATAAATCTCATGAAGAGGGACGTACCTATCTCAAAACAAAGTGGCAAACATTGTACTTCATGAACGAATTGGCGTGGTATATGATAAAATCACAAAATCTTAAAATATTTTGGAAAAATATTCCAAATTTTATCGATGAATATCTTCACATAGATTCAAAGGAATTGGATTACTATGCACATGACCTGAGTAATAATACATTTTTGAAACGGGATCATCGAGGTGAATTCGAGTTTACTCATAAATCCATGACTGAATTCTTTGTAGCATACAAATTTGCTTTAGAATTAGGTGCTGCAAAAGCAGAATACGCAAAGGATATACCAATAGAAAACGTCCAACAGCTTCCCATTAGTGAACTAACAAAGAACTTTGGCTACATGCCTCTAACTAATGAGATAATTCTGTTTCTTAAGGATATGATATCAAATAAATTAACTCTAAAAGAGATATTCTCAAGAAGCAAACAAAGTTCCGCAGATTCATCATATCTTAACAGTAATCTTGTCACATTATTGTTGATAATGAAAGAATCTTTTGACTCCGAAGATATTTCAAGAGCTAATTTACCCAACGCTGAATTAGAAAATTCGAGCTTTACTAATTGCAACTTCGATTATGCAAATCTATCTAAATGTAACATGGAAAATATAACTCTAAAAAAATCTAGTTTTAATAACAGTAATTTAGCAGGATCCATCCTATCTAGAGCTAATTGTAGAGAAATAAACGGTGAAAATGTAGATCTATCAAGTTGTAATTGCATGCTAGCAGATTTTCAAAATTCAAAGTTGCTAAAATCTAATATCTCTAATTCTAGATTTGTAAAAGCAAATCTTTCTTCTTCTAATTTAGAGGAATGTGTTGCTAGAACATCTAATTTTGAAGACTGTAATCTTCAAGATTCAATATTTGATAATTCCATGATGGATGACTGTATTTTTGATGAGGCCAATCTTGTAAATAGTAGTATCAAGAATGCGAAATTAACCAACTGTACCTTTCATAATGCTCTCACTACAGACATTGAACTTACGAATTCAGATCTTTCAAATTCCTATCTAGGAGGACTTGATTTAAAAAAAGTGGGATGGGGTAATGCCAAACTAATCAATGCCACGCTTATTAATGCGAATTTGACAGGAAGTAGATTTACTAAGGCAGATCTCACAAAGTGTAATCTTGAAAACGCTATGCTCGCTAAATGTAAGTTTGAACAATCCGTGTTTCTTAATGCGGTGTTCGAAGGCGCAGATCTTTCATACAGTAAATTCATTGGGTGTAACCTACAACTAACAAATTTGGAAAGAATAACGGCTGAAAATATTGAAGTCGATGATAGTACCACTACAACAGGCGTAAAAATTGATCGTAAAACGTTCTTAGAATTGCCACATAAATTCCAAGAAATTTTAATTAGAGATAATCCTCATTACTCTCAATTTTATAATGATGGACCTAGATCCATTCGAAAATCTGTTCCGAAATAAGACGATGATGGATCTAGTTCCATCGATACCACTACAATGTATGTCTAAAATTATTCCAAGATAGTAGCTGGGTCTTATAGGACTCAAATCTTAGAAATTAAATTAAAATAAGAATTTGGGAAAGGTTTTCGAATTTTCACCTACTCACCTAATTGTTTTACGGCGCGTAAAACGAGATGTATCACTATCGTCTGGTGGAAACACCCGCCAATCCCTATTCCATTGTAAACTCAAACATAATATCTCAAAAAACAACCTCAACATGATAACATTACACGCCAAAAACCATTACCACACACAAAAACATCAAAACTAAAATCAAAGCAGATACGATATATCGTACCATGAAATTCGAAGAGTTTTGGGGTACTATAACAGCAGATCTTGCCACACAAAAACAGTTTGCAACCCAGACCAAGACATTTTTTGCAAAATACTCTGGGGGAAGAATAATTGTAACCACGTCTGACGATACACTGTGGACAATTGACCGCTCCACTGCAAGGCAGGTATGGACCAAGGCGCTCTCAATGCATGAAAAAATGCGGTTCATCCATACAAGCTATGCCCACGAAAACATCCGCACCTCGTCATATATCATATCGCTGATGAAGCATTTTGTTGCAGACGAGTCCAAGATGGAATAATTAGAGTATGATTTTTCTTCAGTCTCAGCTTCCTTCTCCAATATTAGTCCACACAGATTAAAATCAAGGTAGGTAATCTCATAAAACCAAGCAAATGTCAGGAAAAGTAAGAATTGAAGAAAACAATTTGGTTTTTGAAATTCACGGCGTAGATGTTATTTTGGCAATGCGAAGAACAATAACTGTACCGCTAAGTCATGTAGTGTCTGCCTCGGCTGAAAAGGTACCGTGGGGAATCTTTGAGCAAATAAAGGTTGCAGGCACAGGAATATCTGGAATCATAAAAGATGGAACGTACCTGGCAGGAGATGGCCTTGTATTCTTTGAAATGCATCATACGGACAAGTGCATAACGGTGTCTTTGAACCATGAATCTTACAAAAAGATAATCTTTGAGGTCGACGACAAAGAAATGGCAACAAAAATGATAAACGACGCGATAAAGAAAAACCACGACTAGCTCTCTTGCAATTGTGGCGCCATCTGAAGAATTGAAATCTTTTAACACAAGGAATTGGCAAAAAATAATTGCAAACGGTTGCTAAAATTTTGATCATCAATAAATATTACAAAAAGAAAGAAGGCTGCAATGACTAGAATACTTTCTACAATTGCAATATCTTGCCTACTGGTATTATCAATAATTACCACAAGCGGAATTTTGGGAAATAGTTCTGCTGCAAACGCATTCTCTGTACGAGACGGCAAGCCACACTTTGGCCCAAATACTCACTTTGACAGTAGAAATGTTGGCACATGTCCTGACCAAAATTTTCTTGCGCCACCTGATGTTAAAGGAGCCAAAACAATTCTTGACGTCACTTATCTTGCACAAAATGACGAAGATTCAGGGCTAGGAGCTTACTGGGCACTTGACCGTATGCATGAACACCTAACAGTCTGGCAACTTCCAAACGGAACGTTCTATGCAGTAAAACAGTATGATGGAATATTCATCACGCCCCAAGGTGCAACAGACCCTGCAGGTACCACTACAC
>JBAVVB010000196.1:0-3617 GCA_049697075.1 Nitrosotalea sp. | reverse complement strand
ATAATTCTACCCTATTGCAAGTTTGTAATAACACACATTCCTGCAGTCCAGAATGTTTTAGGAAAGATTCGTATGCAGAATCAATATTTCTAAATGTAAATCTCTCAAGCATGTGTATTGGAGACTTTCTAAAAGTAACTCTGGCGTTGATTACATTGCTTGTCAGTTTAGATCACCCAACATCTCGATCACGTGTTTCTGTGCTTTTTTTAGGTTTCCGTCAGCTATTAATTGTTTGATATGATTGTCATTCATGACACGGTAGAGGAACTTTTTGCGCTCAGGAAAAGTAGTGATTTTTGTCTTTGCGGCCCGTCTGGCAAAGTCTTGCAGTTTTATTTGATAAATGTCCTCTTTCTTGATTAGTTTCTTGAATACCTTTTCTGCCTGCATCCGCAGTCTGCGTGCCATTGCCGGACTTCGTCCACCTGTAGATACCGCGATTTGTACCGTATCCTGTATGTTTATGACAGAGCCAAATGCAAAGTCACTGACTTCTGGATCATCTGCGGCATAAGCATAACATCGCATCTTCTTTGCCTGTTCCACTATCTTTCTGTTCAGATCTCTATCATCGGTAGTTGCAAGCACCGCAAACGGTTTGTATTTTTTTATAAAATCAGCGTTTACAAGTTTTATTTTTTTAAATTCAATCTTTTTTTGTTTGACATACTTGTCTATTTGCCTGTTAGTTGAATCACTGATAAGAAGAATCTTGCAATCTTGGGTTAGCAAAGCGTTGACCTTTTTGAGTCCCTCATTTCCTCCGCCCACGACAATTACCAGGTTTCCCTTGAGGTTTAGATCAACTATCAATGATTCTCGCTTGTCTTTGTAAGATATTTATAGATTCCACGGAAATCTAGGTAACATTTTTAATTGTAAGCAAGATCTGATGTGGTATTCATGGACAAGATGGATAAAGAGATTCTAAATGAAATCCAGTGGACATTTCCTCTTGTTCCAAGACCATATTCTGATATTGCAAAGAAATTTCAAATTTTAGACGAAGAATTGATGCAGAGGCTGCGCGCACTCAAAGAAGCTGGAATAGTCAGACAACTTAGCGCAATCTTTGACACGCGAATGCTAGGTTACAAAAGTGCATTGGTTGCAATGGCAATTGATGCCGACAAGCTTGACAATATTGCAAGCCAAGTAAACAAGCATCCGGGTGTCAGCCACAATTATGAAAGAAATCACGAATACAATCTATGGTTTACCCTAGCTGTTCCACCTGGTTCAGACCTGAAATCTGAGATTGACAAGTTTTCAAAGTTACAAGGTATCAATAAAGTCAGAATGCTTCCAACAATAAAGCTCTTCAAGATTGGCGTAAAGCTTGAGATGGTAGACGAGAAAAAGGCAGAAGTCAAGCCTGTTGAAGAGAAGAAGAAGATTCGCGAAGTGAAATTTGTTGCAACCGAAGAGGACAAGAGATACATCCGCGAGTTGCAAAAAGATCTCGAGATAACTGAGAGGCCGTTTTTGAAAGCTGCACAGAATCTTGGAATAACAGAGGAGCAGGTTCTTGAAAAGGCCAAATATTATGAAGAGATTGGCGTGATGCGCAGATTTGCCGCCATACTAAGGCACAGAGAGGTAGGTTTTTTGGCAAACGGCATGATAGTGTGGAAGGTACCAGAAGAAAGAATAGAGCAGGTGGGAGCACAGTTAGGAGCATTTCCCCAAGTAAGTCATTGTTATCAGAGACCCGTTTATCCAGACTGGCCTTACAATGTATTCTCAATGGTTCACTGCAAATCAAATGATGATGCTCAAAAAATTGCACGTGAGATCCAGGATCAGATAGACGTACACGATTACAAGATATTATTCAGCTCTCGAGAGTTCAAAAAGACCCGAGTTGAATACTTTGTAGAACACGAGTTCAAGGTAGAAGAAACAATTACCGTATAAAACTAATACAAAAATAAAATACAAAGAAATTGTTTATGATATTTCTATTTTAGGGCTGAAAGTGGCGCTTAGTACTATCTTTATTTCCCTCACTTTGCTTTTATACATAAAATACTTTTTACCAGCATCATTAGTTGCCCCCGAGATGCGAACAAATCCCATCCTGTGCAACTTTCTAACCCATCGATACACTTGAGTGAGAGGAATATCGCATGCTGTGCTGATTTCGTATGCAGATTTTGGCGAGTCTATGCTGCATTCAAGTACTTGGATGGCCTGCTCGTTTGAGATTATCTTCAATATATCGTTGCGCGTGTTTTCTTGGTCCACATCTTTGCCCAGAACAAGTACCTGCACAATCTCTATTTTGTTCTGGTCAATATAACAAGGGAGATTAGAATGTGCTCATGTGCAAATAGTTGCAAACATCTAGTCACTGAACTTAAATGAGATCATGCCAGCATTATAATCAAACTGGACTTTTTTATCAAGAACATCAGCAAATATCAAATCAAGGACAATCTTGTGGTATAAAGACCAGTTATCGCCAAGATCGTGTTTTACAATAAATGTATGATAGCCATTTTTTATGTTGTGATTTATTTCAATTGAAGAGGTTTTCATCCTCATCTCAAACCATGACAGAAAAGAGGTTAGGCTAATGTCTCCCTTCATGAACAGTGCAATATCTCGAACAACATTCTTGCCTATACGATTAGCCATATCCACTATCTCATCTTTTGTCATCTTACCGAAGAGTTCAACTATTATTGGCTTGGCAATAGGTACCATTCCAACCTTTGATTCAAACATGTCCCACTCTACATATCTCTTAAAGATCTGATTGACAAACGTGTTAAGACTTGTCTCCCTGTGTTCAGACTCTTCTCGCAATTTGTTTAGAACATCTTCGTCAATTCGAAATGTCATAGTTGATGTCTTTTTAGTAGCCAAAACCATTTTCCATTCTATCTCCTTTTGTATATGTAAAGAAGAAAACATTGTTAAAAATACTTGGTAAGATATGATTCAAGAAAGATATCTCCTCATGCAGTTTGCGCAGATGCCTTGAGTTCGTATGGAGGCCACTGATTGAAGAGTTCAGCTATCTCTTTCTTATCTGACGCATTAAGATATTTCCCATCAGACATTTGCGAGAACATTGTAATCTCTTCTTCGCTTACAACAGTAGGAAGCACTGACGAAACTCCATTGTGTGATAAGATAAACTTGATTGCAAGTTCGGTTATGTTCCATCCATATCGTTTTGCAATTGGCATCAGTTGGTCAACCTTTTGAAGGGATTGTTTTACCCAATCACCGCTTCTCACAGAACGATGATCCTTTTCGCCAATCTTTGTGTCTGCCGTAACCTTGCCGGTTAGTATTCCAGAAGCATCAGGCACTCTAACAAGAATGCCCACATTGTGTTTTTCACCCTGTTCTACCAGTATGTTTCCTGGGTTTTGCTCCAAGATGTTATAGACTGTCTGGACTGCAGTAGTGTTTGTAAGATCCATTGCCTCAAGACCTTCCCTAGTCCATCCAATTGCAGGGCCTAGAGCAATTTGGTAGCTTTTGATAATGCCTTCTTTTACTTTCTTATCTAGATAATCAAATATCTGCTTGTCTCTAATAGTATTGATCTTTGGATTGTGTAAACCATAAACATCAAGATAATCAGTTTGCAGCCTCTC
>JBAVVB010000195.1:0-1616 GCA_049697075.1 Nitrosotalea sp. | reverse complement strand
ACATACTGTTATGATTGAATTTTGTTGTTTTTTACAATTTTATAAACTTTTTACAACATTTCTATAGTTTATCTCGTGCTCAATTCTAATAATCTATCATATTTGATATAAAACAAAAACCACATTGAATAGGTCCAATGAATGAAAATACTGGAATTCTGTGATCTGATACTTTCAGTGGATGAAAAAATTCGCTACGTTGGAGTGTATCATAATGAGAATGTGTACCATAAATTACAAAAAAATGTAAAAAGCTATTTTACAGATGAGGAAAACATGATATCGGTAAAGACCGAGGTTGTAAGGGCATCAATGCGCAGATACATGGTAGAAAAATTAGGTGAACCCATCTTTTCAATTACCAAATATCCGAAAGTTACCATGGCAACTTTGCATTGTATGGTGACAAATCTTGTATTGATAAGTATCGAACCTAATGTAAATCCTGATGATATAATAAACAAAGTATTGGGCATGATAAAAATACATGGCGAGTCATTAGAACCCTAGTGCATTTGTGTAGCATTCATTTGCAATTCTGGAAAACACCGAGTGTTTCACAATGAACGAACGCCATCTTTTCAATAGGTGTTACGTAATAGTGCTGTAAGTTGCAGATTCTTACCAAGGCGGTCTGTTCTTGGTGGAAGTCCTTCCAGAGCAGACCCCTTTGTTATTGTGATCTTTGCATCAACTAAACTGCTCCTCAAGCAGGTCTACACAGGAAAGCAAGAGGTCCCTGCTTTTTTTTACAAGCCATCCTGGAAACTCTTCTACGGTGAAAACTAGTTGCTGCTGGAAACTTGGGGGTATGCTTCCTCCTGATGTTACTACTTGTACTATTACATAGTCTTCAGTCAACGTACAAACTGTTTCTTGGTATGACTCTCCCTCCTCTTCCATGCTGTTTCTATATAGTATGATGGGAGTCTTTGTCCTTGCTACATGAGAAGATCCTTTCTTTAACAATACTTGAAAGTGGGACAAAAGCCAACCATCAAGAGTTATTTGCTTGGGCATGAGAATTGATCTCTGTTTAATCATTTAATTGGATAGATAAAACTTTACTCAATTGAGATTTGGATCTTTTGACCATCAAGATCTTCGTCTTTGTAACTTTTGGCCTTGTCTGAAAATTCTACTCTTTTTACCCTTACAAGGAAGGCAAGGTCTGATTGTTTTTCGTTAACCATTGTAAGTGAATCGTCATCAAGACCCCAAATGTATGCCGCATCAAGAACATCGGTTGGATTGTATCCGCGCTCCTTTCTGAGTACTTGTAACCGCCTTGCTATGTCTCGAACCAGACCACGTGCCATCATTTCGCGATTTCTTGATGTGCTGATAAACACTATGAGAGAATCACGTCTTGCCATTGCATGGCCTTCCTGCTCTGTAAAATCTATGACAAAATCGTCTTTATCTAGCTCAATTTTGGCACTGCCAAGATCAAAGCTAAACGTTCCATTTTTCAATAATCCTTCTACAATTATGTTAGGATCAGTCTCTGAAAATTTTGCTACGAGATTTCCCATGTCTTGTTTTGCTTTTGGCCCTATCTTCTTTCGTTCAAGTTCAACCTTGGGGGTGATGGGCAATCCTGCCTTCATTAGGTT
>JBAVVB010000194.1:0-2289 GCA_049697075.1 Nitrosotalea sp. | reverse complement strand
GGATCAAGAACTACGACTCGTTCAAGCAACACCAGGGCTTCTTCTGTGTTTTTCTGGAGTGATTTGCCGCAGGCTTTGTGGTACATGGCACTGGCATGTTCTGGCTCTTGTGATAGAATATTGTCATAACAAGTTATGGCCTCATCATATCTTTGTAGATAATGTAGGGCAAGTCCTTTGTTTAAAAGACAAATTACATGCTTTGGCTCTAGTTTCAGAGCTGTATCATAGGAAGAAATAGCATTGTTGTATCTGCCTATCTTTCCCAGTGCATTTCCTTTGTTGATTAGAGCATTCAGGTGTACAGGGTTTACAGCCAAAACCTTATCAAAGTAGAATATGGCATCTCTAGGCTTGCCACGCTTTGCGTGTCCCAGACCGATGCTGTAAAAGTACTCAAGAGTTGTCTTTTCCTCATCATCTGAGACAAAGTGTATTCCCTTCATTCTGATAAGTATGGTATCCTATTTGATAAACGCTATTGCATCTGATCAAATTGATAAAGTACAGCGATGATACAATAAAGGCATGGAAAAACTCAGGGCGTGTCCAATCTGTCCTAATTGCGGTTCAAGAAAATTTGACAAGATAAAGTCAAAAGATACCCTAGTTAGATGCGTAAAATGTGGAAAAGAGATGATAATTTGATTATTTTAGATATTGCAGTACTACAATTATTTTCAAGTTTATTGTCTGAATAAAAATAAAAAACTTGCACTAAATTACACTGTATTTTTAGATTGAAGAAAATTATTCTAATGAACCGGACTTTAGAAACTCAAGACTCTCTTTTTCAAATATGTCTGACTTTTCCTTTACCTGTTTGATGGAAGAATATAACCTAAACAGCAATTCATCACTAGGCTGGGTAGTTTCTAAAAGTTTACGATCTATACCATATTCTTCTATTACTTGCCACATTTCATCAAGCGATAATTTTGAACTCAACTTACTCCCCGTTTGGATAAAAATTATTCCTGTATTTAAGAATTCTCAAGAGATGAGCAAACTGTAAGATCTCAAATGACATGCAAGCAAAACAAATCTTTTCCCAGATTTGGATAGTGATAGTTGAAAAGATCTTTTCATATTTTTGATATGTTGATGACTTGATCTTATTTTAGATGCATTTCCAATTGGTTTTATATATATTACAAATTTTTTGTGTCAAAAAAGAGAATTAATTAAAAAATTTCATTTTGTTAGCATTAGTTTCTGATATAAGATCTTTTACAACATTCACTATGTCGTTGATATCAAATGGCTTGTGGATTATCGCAGAAGCACGTAACTGTTCTAATCGTTCAGCAGTTGTGGCGGCAAGATCTGACGTGACCATCACAACTATTGCCGTAGGATTGATCTCCCGAATCTTTTCCAAAGCGTATATGCCATCACCATTAGGCATGACAACATCCAAAAATGTAATATCTGGTTTAAGGGTGCGATACAACTCTACAGCTTCTTGACCACTCTGTCCCTTGCCGACCACTACAAAATTCTTTAATTGCAATAGCTCAACAAAAAGGGTTAGAATGTCAGGGTTGTCGTCTACTGCCAGTGCCTTTATGCTCTGTTCCTTCTCTCCCACTAATATCAAAACAATTAATTTCCTATTTAAGGTATCTTTTGTACCGTATTTCCCTTTAAAGGGAAATTATATTGTTGGAGAGAATGTATTCGTGACAAGTCCAAATATAGTTTAAAAGAAATTTTGGTCTAATGATACAAAGAATCTATTTCTAGTATGAAAAGTCTTGGCGCGGTCATAATCTTACAATGCATTGTCAGACGCTATTCTGTCAACAGTATGATGTAGACATCCTTCATTTTATTCGTGTTTTCTGGCTGAGATCATCGAGTTTACCGTCAAAACGTATCGTACGTTTTTATTTCGAGTATTTTTTAAGGTTCAGCATGGTCAAAACTTGGAAAGATTCTGATGTAAGTCTAGATCCAATAAAGAACGAAACTATTGCAGTACTTGGCTATGGAATTCAGGGCAATGCACAAGCAAACAACCTCAAGGATTCCGGTCTTAACGTTATAGTGGGAGTACAAGAATCTGGGGCAAGCTGGAAGAAAGCAAAGGAAGATGGCCACCAAGTAATGTCAGTCCAAAAGGCATGTGAAAAAGCCGATATCATTCATGTATTGATTCCCGATATGGTTCAAGCCCAAGTTTACAAGGAACAGATAGCACCAAACTTGAAACCTGGTAAAGCACTTTCATTTTCTCACGCAGCGGCAATACACTGGGGCTGGATTGTACCACCTAAAGATGTTGAC
>JBAVVB010000193.1:0-4458 GCA_049697075.1 Nitrosotalea sp. | reverse complement strand
GTATTTTACTTGTAGGCCATTCTTCTCGATTATCTCCACTAACAGATCAAGATCCCACGAAGGATCAAGAATTATAGCTTCACTTGTTTGTTCGTCCTCAAGTATGTATGTGAAGTTTTGCATGCTTCCCACTTCAATCTGATAAACTTTCATAATACTCTCACTTCGGCCTCTGGTGGAATTCCTATTTTTTCAACAATTATTTTTCCACACATATCCATTCTTTTTGGCATTCCAATCTTCATTTTATGGTATGTAATTGTAACATCTGCTTTTACACACTTGTCTATCACAAAACCTGAATCAGGATCCAACCCAGAGGGCACGTCAACCGCTAGTTTGAAGGCTTGAGATTTATTTATCAAATCTATTGCAGCAGCATAAGGCTCCTTTATTTTACCTGAAATTCCAGTCCCCAGAATACCATCAACAATTATGTCAGCATTAAGGAGAATCGAGGTTGGATCAGAGGTAACCACAAGATTTACTGAATCCATTTTTTCTAGAATTTTCCAATTGGAGGTAGACTCCTCAGTTTTTATTTTATCTGGATTTCCAAGTAAGACAACATCGGGTTTGCATCCAAATCCTGCCAGATGTCTTGCTACCACAAATGAGTCGCCCCCATTGTTACCTAATCCTGCAAATACCATGATTTTCTTTTCCTGCAAGTTCTCATATTTCTCAAGGAGATATCTCGCTGTTGACGCTCCAGCATTTTCCATCATCAGTTTTCGAAGAAATCCCATCTGGTGACCATTTTCTTCTATTTGCATCATTTGTTTGACTGTAATTTCCATATGGTTACAAAAATTTATGTCAAATAAGGGCTTTACCAAATTACAGTACAATGAAATAATTTTATCAAATAAGATGATTTTTCCACAATACAATTATCAAGTGCGGGAGAAGGGATTTGAACCCTCGAAATCCTAAGATACTAGCCCCTCAAGCTAGCGCCTTTGACCAGGCTGGGCGACTCCCGCAGATGCAATACCCATGTATGGTTTTTATAAGCCTTGATTACTTTTTTAAAATGTGCTAATTCCTGTCAGGTGTTTTACTTGTGGAAATTTAATTGCAGATAAATTCAAAGAGTACCAAAATCGCGTAAAAAGCGGTGAGGATCCAGCAAAGGTCCTAAATTCTTTAGGATTAAAACGATATTGTTGTAGAACTATGATGTTAACAGCAGTGGAAACGATTCATCAAGTTATTCCATTTTACGAAGCAATAAGGAGAAGGGAGCAAGAAGTTCAATCCGAGCTAGAGTAGAATGGCACGGGTTGCGTCAATAAAGGGGAGGTTACTCTACAATAGCAGAGGATGTAAAACAATCGAAATAGATGTAATCACAGACAATGGAGATATCGGAAGGGTTTGTGCACCATCTGGCGCAAGTGTAGGAAAATACGAGGCAATAGGTTTTCCAGACAACAGTCCTGAGAAAGGTCTTGAGATCTTAAAAGCAAACGAAAAAAAATTTATTGGACTTGATCCTTCTGATTTAAAATCTATTCATGAAACAATAAGAGAAATAGATTCAACTTCTAATTATTCGAAAATTGGTGGTTCGATTGCATTTTCTCTCACCATAGCATCAACAGAGTCTGCAGCAAAATCAGAGGGAATTCCAATGTTCAAATTATTAACCAAAGATTCCGATCTTAGATTTCCATTTCCTCTGGGCAATATTTTAGGCGGAGGGGCTCATGCAGGTCCTGGAACTCCAGATATTCAAGAAATACTAGTTTGTGCTACAGGTTCAAAGACCATAAGAGATTCTATTGAAGTTAATTTTTTAGTACACAAAGAACTTGGAAAAATACTAGCAAAAGAAGACCCCGGATTCACAAATGGTAGAGGGGATGAAGGTGGTTGGGCTCCAAAACTCAACAATGAGGAAGCATTAGAAGTATCTGCAAGGGCCTGCGAACAATTAGGATTCACATTGGGAAAAGAAGTTTCTTTAGGAGTGGATTTTGCTTCAACTACACAATGGAATGAAAATAAACGGAAGTATATCTACGACAGGGCAGGTTTTGAGAATACACCAGAGGAGCAAATTGATTTTGCTTCTGAAATAATAAAGAAATACAAATTAGCATATGCTGAGGATGCCGTTCATGAGGAGGCCTTTGAAGATATGGCCATCTTAACGAAAAAGTTTCCAAATGTCTTGATAACTGGAGATGACCTTTTAGTAACTAATACTGAAATTTTGAAGAATGCTGCAAAGAAAAAGGCGTGTAATGCCGCCATTTTAAAGGTAAACCAAGCAGGAAGTCTTTACGATGCTATTGAATTTGCAAAGGAAGCGTTCAAAAACAATATAAAATTAATCACGTCACATAGATCTGGAGAATCATCTGATTCTCACATATCACATATTGGAATTGCTACAAAATCCAAGATGCTAAAGGTAGGTGTCATGGGGGGAGAAAGAATAGCTAAACTAAATGAATTACTGCGTATCTCAGAGTATGATTTAATACGTGGAATGGTCGAGATTTAAGAACACGTCATGATTAAGCAAGAAGAATTTGAGCATATGGAAAAGTATGTTTTGTCTACAGGAATAAGAGTGGGTACTCAAGTTAAGACAAAATTCATGATACCATTCATTACAAAGGCAACAAACGAAGGTCTCTACATTATAGATAGTAAGAAAACACTATCTCGCATTCAGACAGCTGCCAAATTCATCAACAGGGCAACTATCTCAAAGGTGTTCATTTGTTCAGGAAGAGAATATGCAACTACTCCAATTGAAAAATTTTGTGAACTTATAGGTGCAACCCCTATGCTTGGCAGATTTATGCCGGGCACTCTCACAAATCCTCTTTTGCCGTATTACATAGAACCAGAATTAGTTCTCGTAGCAGATCCTCAAGTAGACGAGCAAGCAATTTTGGAAGCTACAAACGCCGGAATACCAGTTATTGCAATTGCAAATACAGACAATGTAACATCCAAAGTTGATCTAGTCATACCTGCAAACAATAGAGGCAGGAAATCTCTTGCTGCAATATATTGGTTATTAGCTAGAGAAATATTATTACAAAAAGGAAATATCAAGACCGACGAGCCAATGAAATACGAAATAGAAGACTTTGAAACTAAGATAACAGAAGAAGAATTAGAAGAAGAATCTGAAAGAATGCCTCCAATGAGAACAAGAAATCAGAGGCAATAACACAATGCAGATAAGAACACCAGCTGTAGCTGGAATGTTCTATCCAAAAACTCAACAAGAATTAAGATCAACTATTAAAGATTGTTTCCTACATAGTTTTGGCCCTGGAAAATTACCTCCTCTACAAGATGACAAAAACATAATCGGAGTCATTTGTCCTCATGCCGGATACATGTACTCTGGTCCAATTGCTGCATGCTCGTATTATGCGATGTCTTCATTAAAACCAGATCTTGTAATAATCATAGGACCAAATCACTGGGGAATAGGCTGCGACATAGCTACGATGAAAGACGGTCTGTGGAGGACACCGCTTGGAGATGTGGAGGTTGATACAGATGCAGCACTTGAGATTAACAAGATAGCAAAGAATGTAGAATTGGATTTTTTTTCACATACAAGAGATCATAGCCTTGAAGTACAAATACCAATGTTACAAGAAATCTACTCCCATAAATTTAAGATACTACCTATAATTTTGATAGATCAAAGCTACAATGCTGCTACAGAGTTAGGCATGTCCGTATCAAAGATAGCAAAAAATAAAAAAACTGTAATAATTGGTTCTTCCGACTTTACACATTACGAAGAAAATGAATTTGCACATGAGCAAGACAAATCTTTGATCGAACCCATATTGGAAATGGATGTCAATGAATTTTATAATATTTTACAGAAAAATCAAATTAGTACATGCGGATATGGAGCGATAGCTTCTACCATGATAGCCTGCAAAAAAATGGGTGCTACTAGAGGTACATTAGCAAAGTATGCCACCAGTGGAGATATCACAGGCGAAAGAAATTCAGTGGTAGGATATGCATCGATTATTTTTTCATGAAATCAACAGCGTCAGCTCCAGGTAAAGTAATTCTTTTTGGAGAACATTTTGTAGTATATGGTATCAAGGGAATACTTTGTGCCATTGATAAGAGAATTACGGCAACTTCTCAGTTTTTAGATGAACCAAAAATACGCATAAAGTCAGAGCTAGGAAATGCAGAGATTGATTTTGATACACCTTTAGACCTGAATTCAACATCGACTAGATTTATGAAGCCTTTTTTCTACATTGTAAAAGAAACCTTGAGAGAATTTAATGAAAAAAAAGGTGTAGAGATAGTTCTAAAATCAGATATTCCTGCAGGAATAGGTCTTGGATCATCCTCAGCTGCATGTGTTGCCGTAACAGCGTCAGTTGCTGGATTATTTGATAAAAAATCAAAGGAGCAAGTTCTAAAAAGATCTATAGAATCTGAACG
>JBAVVB010000192.1:0-2635 GCA_049697075.1 Nitrosotalea sp. | reverse complement strand
AGCAAAAGCAGGTAAAGACTCCTCTTTTGATCACATATGCTTTGATAAACAGATATCATATACTAGATATTCATCCGCAAAAAAGCTGGGTGAGAAATATGTTAGAACAAGGTCTAGATGTATATTTGATAGATTGGGGGACTCCAACTACTATGGATAGGTATCTTGGTTTTGATGATTATGTAAATGGCTACATGGACAACTGTGTAGACTTTATTCTTAACGAGTCAGGTGTTGATAAGGTCTCAATGCAAGGATACTGTACGGGTGGCACTCTTGCTACAGTCTATGCGTCATTATATCATGAAAAAATAAAAAACTTGATTCTAACGGCACCAGTAATTGACGGGAGCAGGGATAGTACAGTAGTAGCAAACTTGGCAAAACATATGGATGTGGACAAGATGGCTGATATCGTAGGCAATGTGCCTCCTGAATTCATGTATTATGTATTCTCTATTCTCAAACCCTTCGAACAGGGACTTGAAAAATATGTTCAATTCTTTAAAAATATCCACAACAAAGAATATGTTGAAAACTTTATTCGTGTGGAAAAGTGGCTAAGCGACACACCGCCTATTCCTGGTGAACTTTTCAGGGAATGGGTAAAAAATGTCTACCAAGACAATTTATTGATTAGGAACCAAATGCATGTATCCGGCAGGCAGATAAATCTCAAAAATATATCAATGCCTGTCTTTACTCAAGTGGCGGTGGGGGATCATCTGGTATCTCCCGAATGCAGTATGCCAATACACTATGCCGTGTCTAGTGAAGACAAAACGTTGAGAATGTATGCTACCGGACATGTAGGCATGATAGCAAGCTCATTTTCTCAAAAAAAGGTACTGCCAGAACTAGGTCAATGGATAAAAGAAAGATCTGAAAAATAAAAAAAAGAGTTAGATACTAACTAACTAATTTCTTGTTGGTGTCCATGCTGAGAACCAAGATTGCAGTATGTTTGCATTCATATCTGAAAACGCTTTTGTGTTATCGTTGAATGTCTTTACGTTTTGTCTGATTGCATCGATTGTTGCAAGCACTGCTTTGCTTTGGACAGAACCTGTCTTGACTATCTCTTCTGTTGCATCATTAACTATTTTGAAGTATGCTGATGGTACATTTGTAGATAGACCTGTTCTTGAAGTGTATTCCTGTTGCATTGAAATTGCATTCTCGATTGTATTTTTACATGCTGTTGCGTATTCTTGCTGTAGATTGGTTACTGCTTGTAAACACTGTGCAACATTCTTCTCTGCCTCATCAAAGCATCGGTTAACATTCTGCTTGTACACTGCAAAGATCTCTTTTGTCTCTGTTGTCTTACTCATTCTTTCACCTCCTCTTTTTGTTTTCTCCTTTCGACCGGTATGACGATTACTTGTACAAGGTCTTCTTCCTTGATTCCAAGAGCCTCTCGTTCTGCTTCCGGTATCGAAATGCGACCATTACTTCCTACTGACGTTTTGAAAGTACCCCATGATAGGAGCGAGGGTAGCAGCTGTGAAGGGTTGAACATGTTGTACATTCCCTTTGACTGCATATCTGTAAAATTTTGGACAAAATCGGATTGTGCTTTTGTAGTCTTGTTTGTTATTTCTTTTAGTGTGTCAAGCGGATTGATTTGGTTGTTTCTGCTCATCATCTCGCCAAAAGTCTTCATGAAATCCATCTGTGCCTTTCCACTTCGTTGTATCCACTCGTGGAACATCTCAGTCGGATCGTATTGGTTGTTATTACCAGTCATTGGTAATAGTTACCAATAAATGGTATTTAACTCTTACTTGGCCAGAATGAGCCTTGAATCTAGGAATTCTAGTATGGATTCTGAGAATATGTCTGGCTTTTCTACGTGTGGTAAGTGACCACAGTCGTTTAACTCTAGAAACTTGCAATTCCTAATTGAGGAGACAAATTGCTTAGCATGCTCAATGGGTATCACTCTGTCTTGTTTTCCCCATACTAATAATGTGGGCACCATTATCTTCTCCAAACTTTCGTCTATTTTCGAGTTCTTTATTCCTAGTACTGAAGAGATAAACGCAAGCTTTGCGTTTGGGATGGACATTCTTTTTACAAAATCAGATACTGTAAATTCATCAACTGTACCTGAATTGGACATCATCTCAAATGCGGTTCTAGCACTTGCATGGTTGGGATAGAGTGCCGCCATCATGTATGCGTCTACAGCTGCAGTAGACTGCTTCATGGCCCCGGAAGGAGAAACAAGGATTAATTTTTCTATAGCCTGATTAGTGTTAGTACATTCTGCTGCAATCTGCCCTCCAAGAGAGGTACCTACAAGAATTGCTGTTTTCAGACCTAATGTATCAATAAAAGCAGATAGGAACTTGCCAAAAAATTCTATTGTATAGTCAACTGAAGGCTTGTCACTATATCCAAAACCGATCATATCAGGGGCGATAACCCTGTACTTTGGACTCAAAATAGGGATCACTTTTAACCATCTCTCTGCAGAACCTCCTAATCCGTGGATGAGCAGGATCGTTTTACCTGACTTGCCCTCCTCAAGGTATCTTACTTTGTGCCCCCAGACATCTGCAAACTTGGTTTGCAATTATACGTTAGGGAGAAAGCATGCATGATAAGTCTTTTTCGTTATAATCATTTG
>JBAVVB010000191.1:0-6380 GCA_049697075.1 Nitrosotalea sp. | reverse complement strand
TCTTTACTCCAATCGCTTCTCCAATAAAGCAATGTTTACTGTCTTCCTGTCTTAGTGTATCGCTGGTTACAGATGATGATATGGCAAGTCTTTGTGGCTGGGAAAGATGATTCCATAGATATTCGACTTTTTTCAGGTATTCTAGCTCATGTGTATCTAGTCGATGGCTGCTGTCATACCATGACATTGCCATGTATTATCTAGGTAGAGGATTAATTTAAGATTTGAACCTGTGAGATAATTGCCCTATTTTGTAGGAGTACCCTAGATTGTCAAGAGGTATTTGAAGAGGTATAGGATGCCTGTTGCTCCTATGAAACATACCATTGGCTTCCAAGCCAAAACTGGAAAGCTTGGGGTTTTAAGCTGAACCTTGTAATTGTCAACAATTGCCTTGACATACTTTCTTATTCTTTCATTCCATATTTTGTATTCAATTTGATGCTTCTTGAGAAGAGATTCAATTTCGTATAAGACTGGCGTTCGCTGGCAAAAGAGGTGCTGTAAATAATCCCGTGAAACCTCGACTTCGGCCTGTATTGCTACCAAGCCTTTTTTCATTTCCAGCAGCCTGACATGCATCTCCCAGGGTTTTTTCAGTTTTAATGAAAGACCATGGCCTATTTGCAATGTCTGTTTGTGCTCAAACTTGACATGAGTGAAACCCTCGTGAGCGAAGACCTTTAGCAGTTCATCAACGCTTTTCCTTACAACAATGGTGAGTTGTTCTACTCCGTTTTTATCCACTTTTACCATCTCGCTCATTCCATTTAGGAGCGATACTGTCTTTGGATATCTAGTGAAGAATTCCACCATATGCTGCCGTCAAATTCAGCTCTATTAAAACTATGGTTGCATCAGATTCTTGTTCCTAGTCCACGAACATATACACATTGATCATATGAGATGGCCATTTCATTCTCTTGGATTCTTCTATCTGTGAGTATGGCGCCCGATTCTCTAATGAGTGCTGCAGGAATAGCTTCTGCTCCTTCTCCCATCTTGAGGTTTGCAATAGATGCTAGATCATCGGCGACAGCTTGGAATGTCACTTTGAGTGGATTTCCGTACAAGTCCTTTTGACCTCTAAGATCTGATAATGGTTCTATTCCAGAGCACGCAATTGCAACACCTACAGTTCCTACCCTTGCCGGCATCAACCTGCTGTCTATTATGATTATTCCAACATGAACGTGATATGTTAGTAGAAATTTGCGCCTTAGCTGTTCTGACACAACATAAGGATCAATTGGGTATAACACAACATCTCCCTTTTTTGCATTAGATTTGTCTATGCCTGCATTTGGCGCCATGATGTAATCTGATGATGTTATGACAAACCCCGGAATACCGCCAAAAATCACATCTGATTCCCTTAGAATGATCTCAGCTATTTTTGGTTTAATGTGGAACCTTGATGCAATAGTTCCAGCCTCCAAAGACGGAGACACTTTATCATATTCTACTATTCTTCCCTGAGAATTTGCAACATACTTGCTTGATATTACAATAACATCTCCATTTTGAGGTTTTAATCCCTCGATTTCAAGATCTGATTTCAGACTCTCGAACAGATCGAATCTATCCGTCTTTGGCAAGGACTTTATTGAAAATACTGAAAGCGACATGAATGTCTCATAACTGAATTTATTATTTAGCGTTCTGCAGATGTGGAATTATTATTCCGATATGCTTGATTTTTTGCGCTTTAAGATGGTCTTTCTTCTAAATATGAACACCGCTAGACCTATGGCAATAGCGGCAAGTGAACCATCGACCAAGAGTTGGCTATTGTCATTGTTGGTAGTATCAGTATTGATCTTAGGGCTGCTCTCAGATGTTGTATTAAAAACCGTTTGGTTTGTTGTTTGCAGTTCTCCCTGAGATACATAAAGTGGGAAGGTAACCTCATCAAGTGAAGTCGAGTCATCTTTTGAGAAAGCAGTATCATTTAGGTCGATTTCCACTTGATAACTTCCTGGTTTCTCAAACTGGTATGGTATTCCAGCCTTTCCTGTAATTGTTGACCCTCCTGGCAATATGAGAAATTGACTTGTTTCATTTTTTATGACAAGTTTGTAGTAAATGTCTCCACGTAGAACTTTACTCTGTGGGTCTATGAACTGGATGAGAATAACGGTGAGTTGACCTGTAACAGGATTTGCCGGAGAGGTTGAGAGATTAACGAATGCCAGTCCCTTGCTTGATAATCTGGTTTGTGGTGCAGATTCTTCCTGTGCGTAAACCACATGTTGGAATAATGATACAAGTATGAAAAAAGCTGATAATTTCAAAAGTTTCGAAACCAATCTTTTTTTAGATGATTTTCAAGGGATGTAAATCTTTGGAGACTACTCTTTTCTGCAAACGTTTTAATTTCTAAAAAGGGTATTTCTTTTGTTGAATATTACCGAAAAGATTCTGGCTAGAGCATCAGGAAAAACCAAAGTCTCGCCTGATGATGTTATATTTGCTAATGTGGATAAAGTAATGATACACGATGTATCAGGACCGGGAGTAATAGCTGTATTTGAGAAATTAAAGAAGACTGGAATGAAGATTGAAAAATTATACGCCCCAGAAAAAGTGTGGGTTGCCGAGGATCATTTTGTACCTGCAGCTGATAAAATATCTGCTCAAAATGTGGTATTGCTGACGCAATTCACAAAAGAGTATGGCATAGAAAAGCATTTCAAATATGGCATGGGTCAGTATGGGATCTGTCATACGCTTTCTCATGAAGAGGCAATGGTTTTACCAGGCGAAGTCTATGTTGGAGGAGATTCGCATACAAATACCACTGGGGCGCTAGGTGCATTTGCCGCAGGGCTTGGACATACTGATGTGGCATATGTTCTATTGAATGGAAAGATCTGGTTTAAGGTTCCAGAAACAATATACTTTAAGCTAAATGGAAAATTGCCTGACTATGTAATGGCAAAGGACTTGATATTGAAAATAATTGGAGACATTGGTACCGATGGTGGTGCATACAAGACAATGCAATTTGGAGGATCTGGTGTATCTGAAATGTCTGTTGAGGAAAGGTTGACCCTAACTAACATGACTACAGAAGCTGGAGCAAAAAGCGGAATAATTGAACCAGATCAAAAGCTACGTGACTATCTTGCACAGCGTGGAGCTACAAATTACACTGAAGTTCACGGAGATCCTGACGCTCAGTATGAAAAAATCTACGAGTATGAGGCATCTGAACTTGAGCCAATCGTAGCCAAGCCGTTCTCTCCAGAAAATATCACAGTTGCAAGAGAACTATCATCTGTATCCCTTGACAAGGCATACATTGGATCATGCACTGGTGCAAAACTTGAGGACTTGAGAGCTGTTGCAAAAATCTTCAAAGGAAGAACAGTAAAGATTAGAACTGAAATACTTCCTGCAGCGATATCTATCTTCAGAAAGGCAATGGATGAAGGACTTGTAAAGATTTTCATGGATGCCGGAGCAATGGTGGGCCCACCAACATGTGGTGCTTGCTGTGGTGCGCATATGGGAGTCTTGGCAAAAGATGAGGTATGCATCAGCACCACAAATAGAAATTTCCCAGGAAGAATGGGCCATGTTGAATCAAGGACATATCTTGCTTCTCCACTTGTTGCAGCTGCATCGGCAATCACAGGGAAAATAACCGACCCGAGGGACATTAAATGAAAGGCTCAGTAATAAAATACGAAAGAGACAATATTGATACAGATGTAATCTTACCAGGACCGTACCTAAAAATTCATGATTACAATGAGCTTGCAAAACATGCCATGGAGGGAATTGACAAAGATTTTCACAAAAAAGTAAAACCGGGTGATTTCATAGTTGCAGGTAAAAACTTTGGCTGTGGATCTTCAAGGGAACATGCGCCAATAGCACTTTCATACTCTGGAGTCAAGGCAGTTCTTGCATTGTCCTTTGCAAGAATATTCTATAGAAATGCAGTAGATGGGGCATTCTTGCTACCTATTGAGATAGAAGAAGGTACCTACAAGGATATATCTGAAGGAGATCAACTCGAGATTGAAACATCTAAAAATGAAATAAGGAATATCACCAAAAATACGACCTACAAAATAAAGCCATTTCCAGAATTGATAGGAAAAATAATTGCAGCAGGCGGACTGTTCAACTACAAACCATAGTGGAATCTATTCTGCAACAAATTGTTCGTTATACCATTATATCTCCGATTTGAATGTGAATAATTTAGATGGCAAAGACCTTATTTGAAAAGATCTGGGATTCACATGTAGTAGAAGAGGGAAGCGGTCGTTCTCTATTGTACGTTGACAGACATCTAGTGCATGAGGTTACATCACCACAGGCTTTTGATGGATTGCGTATGAACAAGAGAAATGTACGAAGAACAGATCTTACTTTTGCAACGATGGATCATAATGTGCCAACAAGCAACAGGTCATTGCCCATATTAGACCAAACCTCTGCGACGCAGATAAAGACACTTGAAAGAAATTGCAAAGAGTTTGGAATTGAGCTTTTTGACATTAACAGTCCAAATCAGGGAATAGTTCATGTCATAGGCCCTGAACTTGGAATTACCTTGCCTGGAACAACAATAGTTTGTGGTGATAGCCACACCTCGACTCATGGAGCTTTTGGTGCACTTGCCTTTGGAATTGGAACAAGTGACGTAGAACATGTATTGGCGACTCAATGCGTATGGATGGAAAAGCCAAAGACATTTGAAATTAGGGTAGACGGGAAACGAAAGAATCCCCATGCCATAACTGCTAAAGACATTATACTTTCAATAATACGACAGATTGGTACTGCTGGCGGTACAGGCACAATATTTGAGTATAGGGGAGAGGCAATCTCAGAACTTAGTATGGAACAAAGGATGACCATATGCAATATGTCAATTGAGGGAGGTGCAAGAGCAGGCCTTGTAGCTCCAGATGAAAAGACATTTGATTATTTGAAAGGAAGAAGATACATCCCCAAAAATTATGACAAATTGGTAGAGTACTGGAGAGAAAACTTGAAGACTGATAGTAACGCAACATTTGACAAAAGTTTCACGTTACATGCAGATACCATTGCGCCTCAGGTAAGCTGGGGAACAAATCCTGCGATGACTGTTGATGTTACAGGCAAGGTTCCATTTCCTGAAGAATATGCAAAAGGAAACCCTGAGGAAGAAAAAGCTGCAACCAAAGCCCTACAATACATGGGACTCAAACCAGGAACTTTGATTACCGATATTGATCTAGACAGAATTTTCATTGGTTCTTGCACAAATTCTAGATTAGAAGATTTGATCGAGGCTGCAAAAATAGTAAAAGGAAACAAAATCTCATCAAAAGTAAGGGCTATGATTGTACCAGGATCACAACATGTAAAGAAACAAGCAGAAGAACTAGGTCTTGACAAGATCTTCAAAGATGCAGGTTTTGAGTGGCGAGAATCAGGATGCAGTATGTGTCTTGGAATGAATCCAGATATTCTATCCGCTGGTGAGAGATGTGCCAGTACTTCTAATAGAAACTTTGAAGGCAGGCAAGGTTCTGGTGGTAGAACGCATCTTGTTAGTCCTGTAATGGCTGCTGCTGCATCAATTCAGGGTCATTTTGTTGATGTGCGCGAGTTGGATTTGAACTGAGATGGAACGTTTCATAAAAATCAAAAGTATTGCGACTCCACTTGACAAGGTCAACGTTGACACTGATCAGATAATTCCAAAACAATTCTTAAAACTAGTTCAAAAAACTGGGTTTGGTCAGTATTTGTTTTATGACTGGAGGTATGAAAAAGATGGAACTACAAAAAAAGACTTTGTTTTAAATGAACCAATATATCGAGATTCAAAGATATTATTAACAAGAAACAATTTTGGATGTGGATCAAGCAGAGAACATGCTGCTTGGGCACTTTTAGATTTTGGATTCCGTGCAGTATTGTCTACCTCGTTTGCTGATATTTTTTACAACAACTGCTTCAAAAATGGAATACTACCAATAAAAGTAAGTGAGCAAGTATTACAGAAATTATTTGAAAGCAGATCTGAGATTGAAATAGATCTAGAAAAACAAACCATAACCAATGATGATATCACTATATCTTTTGATATTGAACCTCATTGGAAAAAAATTCTCCTTGAAGGCCTTGATGATATTGCAGTGACACTACAACATAACAGTGAGATCTCAAAATATGAAAATGCACAAAGAAACTCTAGTCTTAGAGTTTCTTAATTATTGTACTTACTAGTTCTTTTTCTCTTTCGACACGGCTTGGGGAGTCGACATCAATCCATGGGCTCTTTCCTATGTCGTATGCACTAATCTTTCCTTCTTTTGATAGCGGTTGGAGAATATCATATGAGAGATTCATCTCTTTTCTTTTAACTT
>JBAVVB010000190.1:0-3062 GCA_049697075.1 Nitrosotalea sp. | reverse complement strand
CCTTTACTCCACCTGCATCAGACTTGTGAATAATTTGTGGCGATGCAATCTTCATGACAACAGGATATCCAATTTTCTTTGCTGCAAAGAGCGCTTCTTTTTCCTTGGTGGCCAAAATACTTTTTGGAAGAGGTACGCCATAGGCCTTTAGGACTTCTTGTCCTTCCTCTTCTAGCAGGTTCTTTCTTCCGTCTGATCTTACCTTGGCAAAAATTTGTTCTACTTTTTTCTTGTTTGCCTGGAACTGATGTACCTTGCCCTCAGAGGCCTGGGACCACTGGGTAAATCTCAGCATCGCTTTCAGTGCCCTGATTGCACTTTCTGCATATTTGTAATGAGGAATTCCACCTTCGGCAAGTATCTCCTTGTTCTTTATTCCCTCGTCAAGCCCCATCAGACTTGCCAAGACGGTTTTGTCGTGTTTCTTTGAGACGTTTACTATAACCTCTGCTAGCTTGTTGTAATCAAGTGTAGCAGAAGGTGTACACATTGCAATTACAGAGCCAACATTTTTGTGGGCAAGAACTAGATTTAGAACATGATCAAACCTGTTGAAATCTGCATCGCCTACAATATCAACTGGGTTTCTTGATGTACCCCACGGTGGAATAACTGCATTAATCTGAGGTCTAATGTCTTCTATGTTTGCCATCTTTATGCCAAGCTTGGAGCATGCATCTGTTGAAATAATTGCAGGCCCTCCTGCATTTGAGACAATCACTAGATCTCCTTTTGTTGGAAGTGGTTGCTTTGAAAATGCAGTGGCATAATCAAACAGCTCTTCCATGGTGTCAACCCTAATTGCGCCTGCCTGTGTGAGTAAAGCGTCATAGATCTCGTCAGAGCCCATGAGTGCGCCAGTGTGAGACATGGCAGCCTTTGCACCCTCTGGACTTCGTCCTGATTTTAAAACAAGAACCGGTTTTTTAGATTGGCTTAGCCTTGTAATTTGTTTGCACACTTTGAGAAACTCTCTTCCATTTGCCATGTCTTCAAGATACATGACAATGACCTTGGTTTGATCATGTTCTGCTAACATTTTTAGCATGTCAACCTCGTTTAGGTCTACTTTGTTTCCCATACTGATTACAGATGAAAATCCTATCCCTTGTGCGCTGGCGTCTTCCACCAGTGCTGCACAGATAGCGCCGCTTTGTGAAACTAGGGCAATTCCACCAGACTTGGGTGTTACCTTGAGAAAAGTAGAATTCATCATTGTTTGAGGAGCCAGGTTCATAACGCCAAGACAATTTGGCCCAATTATCCTAATGTTGTATTGTTTTGAGATCTCTGCCAACTTTCGTTCAAGCTTTGCCCCCTCTTCGTCTACTTCTTTGAATCCAGCTGTGATTACGATTGCGCCCCTGATTCCCTTTTTTCCGCATTCCTCAAGTACAGAAGGCACTATGTCATTTTTTGTGACAACCACTGCAAGATCTATTGTATCTGGGACATCGAGCACGCTCTTGTAGGCTTTTTTATCAAAGACTGTTTCGCGGGTTGGACTTATTGGGAAAATTTTACCGGTGTAACCCTTGAGAATGTTTGATGTGATTGCTCTGCCAACACTGCCTTCTTTGTCTGATGCGCCAATTATGGCAATTGATTTGGGAGAGAGGAAAAGAGAAGTTGTCATTTTAACGAGATGGTTTCAAATTGTTATGTATAATAAGTTTATCCAAGATCTTGGCAGTTGTCTAGCGACGGGGTTCAGCTTCCAAGCATTTTTCCTGCCATGTTTTTCTCTCGTGGAATCCACGTTATCTTCAGATTCTTGAATTTTGCAACAAGCCCCCAGGCCTCCATTGCAAGGAGCCGCAGCTGGCTATTGTTTATTGCAAACTCGTGGTTTAGCTAAGATACGGTATTTTTGGAATCGCTGTATATTACAATCTCGTCTTGCAAGTTGTGATATTTTTTCAGTGCAGCGATTATTGCCATGTATTCGGCCTGATTGTTTGTTATGCCTGGCTCTTTTTTGTAAAATGATTCTCCAGTCTCTTGGACATAGAATCCAAAACCTGAATCCGGTCCGCCAGAACCGTCGACAAATATGCTAAGCATCCTTGTACAACCTCATTAGTTTGACGCTCAAATTTATTGTTACCATGTAGATGCAAGTTGAGATGGACTGTGACACAAGAGATGCAAGATATGCTTCATAGGAATCTGTCAGCAAGTAGTATTGCAGCGACCATCTTGCAATTGTATATATGACTTCACCTATTCCAAGCGATGAGATTATTTTTATTAGATCTCTTCTCAGAGTTGCCCTGTCAATCTCGCCTGACTCTAGCATGTACTTTTTTTTGTTGTCAAAATAAAACAGGGCACCAAAAGTTGTAAAATACACGACATAATCAACAACAAGAGTTATTGTTGTGTTAACATAGCTTTGTTGGTGTGCCAGGGACTGGGCTACAATGGCAGAAATTACAATCGATGCGGAAAATCCAAGCAGGATGTTTTTGTTAAGCCTTAGATATTCCCTGTATTGCTGTTTCACGTGTTGGGTTTTGTTCTAGTTACAAATAAACTGAATCTATTGCAGTGTTATTTTCAAAAGTATCAGGATTCCTGCAAGCTCTGCTGTATGTACTGCCAAAAGATATGGCAGAAGAGCCACTGCATAAAGTTCCATCATTGAGAAATATGCGTAAACTGTGATTACGTTGTGCAAGAAGAGAAGACCTGAGAAAAATATCATGCCCAGCGGAAGCTGCGCCTTTGTTTTTGAATACATCTTGCCAAAGACGCCCATTAGTATTCCCAACACTACCATGTTGGCGCTTGAGACAATTGTGCTTGCAGTCATTATGGGTTCCATTTGTAAAAAACTTCAGCCTCACAAAGCTTATTTACTTTTTTCCAATTTGGTTACAATTTCATCAAATGCTGCCAAGTTGACCTCCAAAAATGTAGATATGAAATAAGTTGTGCCATATTTTTCCCCTATACGCGTTATGAGATTGTTTTTTTCAAGCACGCCAATATGGTGCTGTATTGCCTTGTAGTCTAAATCCAGCTCTTTTGCCAGTTGGTTTGCATTAAGAGGCCTTTCA
>JBAVVB010000189.1:0-2060 GCA_049697075.1 Nitrosotalea sp. | reverse complement strand
ATCCTGTCTTTTGAATCATCATACGACAGAAACACCTCCTGTCCGCCTGAGGATTCATAGCCCTCTCTATTCAATTTGATGTCATCCATGTTAATTATGTTCTCAGACAAGCCAGCTTCTCTACACCTGATGCATTTGCAGGATAAGTTCTGCTTTTTGAGATTCTGCTGGACCATCTGGCGCAAATTTCCGAGATTGGGACCTGCAATGATTTGATCAGATGAGATCTCCCTTTGCATCCTCATTATTCGTGCCCATCTTGGTATGATCTTTTTCATCTCTGTTAATACAGCCATCATATCCTCTTGGGAATATGGCGTGAACTTGCCTTCTTTGTATGACTGGTATAGTGCAGTGTTCTCAAGAACTAGTGTTGGATAGATCTTTAGCATATCTGGCCTGAGAGCAGGATCAGAAAATAATTTTTTGAAATCATCGATATCTTCTTCCGGAGTCATGGTTGGCAGCCCAGGCATCATATGTGCCACAATCTTGTAACCCGCATCTTTTGAGATCTGAAATGACTCTATAACGTCTTCAAATGTGTGGCCTCTGTTAACTATCTGATAAACTCTTTCATGTAGACTCTGAACACCAATTTCAACTCTTGTTATTCCGTAGTCAAGCATCCAGTCAACATGTTGTGTTTTGCAATAGTCTGGTTTTGTCTCTATTGTAAAGCCTACATTTCTTATGTTTGCTTTTTCATTATTTTTTTTGGCTGATTCCAAGTCTGGTGAATCAAATCCATTTAATGCATCAAAACACGATTTGATAAAAGATACCTGGTAATCACGAGGCATGAAAAGAAATGTTCCTCCAACAATTACTATCTCAATCTTGGCACTGTCATGCCCATATCCGATCAGATGATTAAGTTTATCAAGAACTTGTTTCTTTGGATCATAGCTATTTGCTATGGCATTTTGTGTAGATGGTTCTCGTCCTGTATAGCTATTGGGAGTGTTGAATTCAATCCCGCCAGGACAATACGTGCATCTCCCATGAGGACAAGCATATGGTTTTGGCATGAGTGCAATTATGGCTACCCCCGAAGCTGTCTTTACAGGCTTTCTGATCAAAGCCTTTTGGAGCTTTGCAAAGTCTTGCCCGCTTACTGATGCAAGAATTTCATAATTTCTTGGTATTCGTTCTAGTGAATATTTGACGCAAATGCGCTTGATCTCACGCTTTACGTCCTTGCTTGTAGGCTCTGCTATGGTAAGTAAACTGTGAGAAATTTCTCTACACGCATCTTCAAAGCTTATCCCTACCTGTTGCACATCTTGTCTGAATGAGTTTGGGTATTAAATCCTAATCTGGATATGTCAAAACACAACCCTTTTTGGTAATCATGATGATCTTAACATTGAGAGCATGATACAATGACAATTGGGTATGTGGCAATACACTGCGATACAGGCAGAGAAGTATACGTATACGAGCGTATTGTGGACACATCTCATGTAAAGGAAGCAAGCATTGTGATGGGACTCTATGATGTCATGTGCAAAATAGAAGTAAGCAGTACAAAGGAATTAGAAGATACAGTTATGAAGATAAGGAAAATTTCACATGTACAGACAACCATGACGCTGCTTGTACTCTGACAATTATGCTATCTTCAGGGAGTCAACAAATACGCCCTTTTTATCTCTGATTTCACCAATCTGTCTACTTTGTAGTCCGTATTTTTTGAATATCTTGTCAATTCTCTCCTCTTCTTCTTCTGGAACAATCACGCAAAAGCCAATTCCCATGTTGAATGTCTTGTACATTTCTTCTTTTTCTACATCTTGGTTTTCTATTAATTGGAATATTTCTGGAGGCTCTGGAAGATTATCAATCACATATCCTGTTTTTTTGAGGCGCAAAAGTTTGGTAAAAGAACCACCGGTTATGTGTGCAAGTCCATGGACATCGCATTCTTTTATGGCTTCAAGTACTGGCTGAACATACACCTCAGTTGGTTCCAAAAGTGCTTCCCCTAACACACCTAATCCCTTTATCTTGTCACGCAAAGAATATTTTGAAAGCAAAACTTTTCTTGCAAGAGAGTA
>JBAVVB010000188.1:0-5417 GCA_049697075.1 Nitrosotalea sp. | reverse complement strand
CGACAAGGCTGACCAATATCTATTGACAAAAATATATACAAAGACAGGGGATGATGGAACTACAGGACTGGTAGGCGGCGGACGAATAAAGAAATCTAGCCAACGCATTATTGCATATGGCACAGTAGACGAACTAAATTCTGCCATTGGCATGTCTCTATCTTTCACATTGGATTCAGACATATCTTATATTCTCACCAAAATACAAAATGATCTTTTTGTAGTAGGTTCAGATCTTGCAAATCCCGTCTTGAGCGATTCATCCAGCAGAGTCACAGATGAAATGGTCACTTACCTTGAGAATCAAATAGATAAACTGGAATCTGACCTTTCCTCGATAACATACTTTATACTACCTGGAGGAGATCACATTGCCTCTCAAGTACATCTTGCCAGATCCATTTGTCGAAGAGCTGAAGTAAATATTGTAGAACTTGAAGAAAAAGAACCAATTAACAAAGTTTGTCAAATCTATGTCAACAGATTATCAGATCTCCTCTTTGTAATAGCTAGAACAATAAATAACCGAAAAAAGATCAAAGACGTTGCTTGGAAAAAATAAGACAGACACACTTTAATTCCCCCAGAATCGGATGATCGAATGTGCCACCGTAGCTCAGCCCGGGAGAGCACTCGGCTGAAGACCGAGCTGTCGCGCGTTCAAGTCCCGCCGGTGGCACCATATAGTTTAAAATAATTTTCTGATTCTAATCAGTTCTACCGCTTAATGTCAAATGTTTGTGTTGCCTATACGTCCAATAGTTTGCAATCAAAAGTAAAACTTGCAAGACATACCCACCAGTAATTAAGACTAGGGCATTGTAGAGAGGATGTAACGTTGTCATTATTTCAATATGTTTGTAAAATGCGCTGTTTCCAACTATAACAATTCCAGCTATTACAAAGTTTGGAATGTAAACACGCTTGTAATTTTTTGCTGTCAAGATTGCAAGAGAGATAAAACTGCCTTCTAACAGAAGTGCTTGTGGAATAAACTTTGGATCCCCCAGCGGAATTCCTAAGACTCCTACGACAGAGACGGCAGCAAGAATTATCACTACATTTTTCTGCATTTTATTCATTAGTACCTAAAAGAATGACTCATTCTTAATAAAAATACTCGTTGTTTTCAAATTCTGTAGATGGTGTCATGTTAAATATATAACAAATGGGTATATGTAGAGAGTGAGAATGAAATTATGAGTACCGCGCCTACAAATGTAAGTAATTATTGCAAAAAAATACTTGACCTTGATCCACAGATCAGGTTTGCCGGAAAAATTGTTAACGATCAGCTGGTCTCATCTGCAAGAAAAGATGGCGTTATTCCACTTCTTGACAAACAACTCGCAGATCTAGCGCATCATCAGGTCCTCGTAAAAGCTATGATGGATAAAATGTTTACAGATAAGATGGGCAAAACAGACTGGGTTGTAGAATCAAAAGGTAAAGTGAAACTATTGACCATATTTCAAGAAGATGGAATACTCATCCTATCGGCAGAGCCTTCATCGGATCATCATTCAATAATTGAAAAGATAAAAAATATAAAAATGTGAATTTATTCGAGATTTACATCCTATGTAAAAATGATCCACGATAAACAATTTTTTCCTTTTAATACCAGATGAGACAAGTTTAAAAGCATGATATGCATTGTTGGTTAATCGTCGCAATGACCAAGGAAAAGAAAAAAGAGACAAAAAAACCTACAAAAAAGGAGATCAAAAAGAAGGATATTCCAAAAGCAAAACCAAAAGAGAAAACCAAGCTTAAGGAAGACATCGTAGAGGAAGATTCAGGGATAATTGTCGTAGAGGATGATACGGATATAGACAAAGAGGCAGAACTAGAAGCTAGAAAGGCATACCTTGAAGAAGCTCGATCCCAAGAAGCAAGCGACGATTAAGTTTAGTTTTATTCTCTTCATATAGATCATAAACACTTATCCGTAATAGCGCGATTAAAAAGCCATGAGGGCTTTATGCTTGATTACCGTCAAGCCCGGAAAGGTGGACAATGTCATAAAGATACTACAGAAAATACGAAAAATCGTTAAAGAGATCATGATTGTTACAGGCAGGGCCGACATTATAGTGGTATTACAAGGCACCATAGACGAGATAAACAACATGGTGATAGATTTCAAGAAAGTAAAGGAAATTGTATCAACGGAGACCCTGATTGAGGTGGAGGTGGATTTAGGTTGGTCAAAGCCGTAGTCCTAGTCAAATCCCCTAAAAAGCTGATCGCTGCAAGGCTACGCATGGTAAAGTCGGTTTACGACTCTTTTGCCGTAAGCGGCCAATTTGACGCTATAGCCCTAATTGAAGTAAAAGAGCTGGCTGAGATCAAGGAAGTGACTACAGAGATTCAGAACAT
Source organism: Nitrosotalea sp. (assembly GCA_049697075.1). GTDB lineage: Archaea > Thermoproteota > Nitrososphaeria > Nitrososphaerales > Nitrosopumilaceae > Nitrosotalea. The sequence continues at coordinate 3,035 of JBAVVB010000188.1, read as the reverse complement.
AAGGGGCGTAGAAAGAACAGAAACGATGGTTCAAGTGGTATAGCATAACGGTTTTAACATTGTAGTTTTTAATTGTCATATGAACATAAAGCATCTTGGAAGCGTAATAATAGCAGTTTCCGACCTAGAAAAATCCATCAAGTATTATAGTGAGATAATAGGGCTTCCAATCAAGAACAACAGAGGGGATTGGGCCGAATTGGGAAGAGACGGCGCTACAGTAATACTGCATCCCGCTTCAAGGCCCATCAATACTGGAACATCAATTGAAAATGGTATTGTAATAGGTCTTATTGTAGGAGATATAGAATCTGCAGTGCAAGAACTCAGATCAAGTAATGTTACAATATATCGAGAAATTACTGTACACAAGGTAGGAAAGAATTGCATAGTTCTTGATCCCGACAAGTATATGATTTCGTTGTTTGAACCATCATCTGAAGGCGGCCCACGACAAGCAAGAGGCTTTCATGGCTTTGCACCAGTCTAAATTACTTTTTTAATTTTTGCAATAATTTTTGCAATTGCGTCTACGGTTACATTTTTGCCTATCGAGACATAATAGATTCCCTCTTTACTTTGGAAAACTACTAGAGTTATCTTATCATGTTTGAATATGGCATAGTTCATCTTCCCTATCGCAATGTCTATTTTGTTGCGCATGTTAAACATGGTAGACACCAAAAAGAATTCGTTTCTTGCAGATTCGGATTTCAAAAGAATGTTAGTTCCAGGTTTAATTATTCCAGTTAATGTCCTTCCATATTCATTTACAAGTCCAACGTATCGAATTGAAGGGGATAAACCTATGATCTGCTGACACTTCTTTTTATATTTGGAAATTTCCTCGTTCCATTTTTGATTTGGTGTTTTGTTCACAAGAAGCATAATGTTTTATGGCTTTATAAAGTTCGAGCTAATTTTTCTTTTCTTTGTTTTTGCTAGCCTTCAGAACAGAATTTTCCTGTTGTAGTCTTTCATTTTCTTCTTGTAATGTCTCTACTGCCTGTATTTTTGCATGCATTGGATGCCCCGGCATGAACTGACTTGGAGATAGATTAAACAGGCCAGAGGCATAATGCTGGAACATTGCATGGTGACCATCCAATCTCCCCATCATGGCATCTTTGTCACGCACTATGATATCCTTGATTTTACTGACATTTGATATGCCAAGTGACGGGTTGACCCGTGGCGGGAGCCTCGGAAAAGCAAAAGGAGAATTAATCATGTCAAATGGCTGATTGTACAAATCCAACATTCTTCTAGTATTAATATAATCCCACACAAAGGCAAGTCACGTCTGACCCTTATTTCATGGTTACGCACAAATTCGTTCGTTAGATAACCTATCATGTCAAGTGACAGTCGTTTTTTATCAAATTACGTTGATCGCAGATCCTTATAGAACGGCCAGATCGAGATAAAAGAAATGTCAAAAACAATATCCATGAACTGTATAAAGTGTAAAAAAAATATAGTTTCAACAGATTTGTATAAAATTGTAATGTATATTATTGATCAAAAGTTTACCGATCATCATTATGAACATGTTGAGTGTCCAGACAAATTTACGGTCTAAACATGTAATGCGTAAACATCATAGATTTTCCCAGTCTCCTTGTCATGATACATCCATTGATTTCCGTGCCATTCCATTTTTTTGAACAAGTCTTTCAAGGATGGATGTAATTTTTCATAAACATCTTTTCCAATTAAGATCTGGTTTGGTCTTGCCAATGCGGTAATCTTTGCGGCTATACTTACTGCAGGGCCTAAAATGTCTACATGCGATCTGATTTTATCTGATCCATATCGTACAATAGCATTTTCGCCAAAATCCATCCCTACTTTTACACGCAATTCTGGATAATCATATTCGCTTAGAATTGGGTTAATCCCTCTTTCTATTACATCGATCATGGTTTTTGCGCAATTTACTGCACTATCAGAAACAACAAGTGGATTCTCTTCTGCAACAAAGTATCCAATCACAGCATCTCCAACATACTTGAGTACGTATCCACCATAATTTTTTATCACATATCTCATTTCTTGTGAGAAAGAACTTATGATTATTCCTAGTTTTTCAGCCGGGAGTGTCAGAGACATTTCTGTTGAACCTACAAGATCTACAAACATTACTATCATGTGTTGTCTCTGCGAGACATGATTACGGAGAAACTGGTCAGATTCATCTACCAAATAACCGTATTCGTATCCCTTTTTGAGCGAACCCCAGACCCTTTTCTGCGTCTCTTTTATGAGAGATTCAGTATCAAGGCATCCGGTTCGACCTCCACTTAGCATCATGTCTACTATACTATTAGTAGAGATTTTCTCATCTGGTGGGGATTCTGGTGTTTCACTCATTTGCTATCACTCTAATGGGAAATTGACTCCGCATACTGGACATTGACCTCTTTCTCCCTTGTATTTTATATCAAAGTATTGCACAATTTCTACGTCACAATTCCAACAGATTATTTTTTTAAACGAGGGTTTTGCCATCTTCTCGTACGACTAAAGTTGCGCCCAATTGATATTTAAACTACCTATCAATTTTATTTAAGAGGAACAAGGAAAAAGTGTGCAAATTCCATCAAACTTGATCGATCCATTTGTAAAATCCATGTCAGAGAAAGGCGAAGAAATACGCACTTTATTTCTTGAACATATCAAGGGTCTTGTCGTAAAGGTACCCGTAAGAGTGATGCTCGGAGATGGAACCGTCTCAAACCAGGAATCCTTTGATCCGGGAAAGGCAAGACAGTTTTATGACTCTATCCTAAAAAGCCTGCCAGATTGGACACATGATGGCATATCCGTCACAACTGACCAAGACCTAAGACGCAGTTTTATCAAATTTGAGGTAAAAGAGAATAACTATGTCTTGTCGGCTCACATGTCACTTCAGTATCATGCCTTGCTCTTTTACAAACTTGACTACAAAGTAATTGACGTACAAAAGGAATTATCTGAAATAAGTGATAAAATAAAGGATCTTCAACAAAGCATGGCGCCACAGAGCGATA
>JBAVVB010000187.1:0-11258 GCA_049697075.1 Nitrosotalea sp. | reverse complement strand
CATACGTGACATGCATTGTTCGACCAGTTTTCCTAATTTAAAAACATCGTTCTGCATTATCAGAAATTTGGTAGATCATGGGTTTTGGTCTACATAAAGAAATAATAAGGGAAAATCGATCTCAGCTAAAATATGTCGATTCAAGCCTCATCGGGAGGAATTCCAGTTGTTATACTAAAAGACGGTGCAACGCAGACAAAGGGCCGTGACGCCCAGAAAAATAACATCTCGGCAGCAAAGCTGATCGCAGAGATAATTCATACCAGCCTTGGCCCACGCGGAATGGACAAGATGCTTGTAGACTCACTTGGCGATGTTACAATTACAAACGACGGTGCTACTATTTTAAAGGAAATTGATGTCCAGCATCCAGCAGCAAAGATGCTAGTTGAGATCTCCAAGGCAACTGATAATGAGGTAGGAGACGGGACAACTTCTGCCGTAATACTTGCAGGTGCACTTTTAGAAAATGCCGAAACTCTTGTTTTGCAGGATGTTCATCCAACGATAATAGTTGATGGTTACAGAAAGGCTGCCCAGAAGGCAAAAGAGCTTTTGGAAAAGATGGCAGACAAGGTTTCTCCTACTGACAAAGATGTTCTTGAGAGAATAGCAAGAACATCAATGCAGACAAAACTTGTCAGAAGAGACTCTGCAAACTTGGCAGACATGATAGTAAAGGCAGTAGTAGCAGTTGCAGAAAAGACCGAGGACGGATACAGAGTAGACATTGATGATATCAAGGTAGAAAAAAAGGCCGGTGGCTCGATAAAAGATTCTAGCCTTACAAAAGGAATCATACTTGACAAGGAAGTTGTCCACAGCGGAATGCCAAAGAAGATTGAAAAGGCAAAGATTGCAATAATAAACAACGCACTTGAGATTGACAAGACAGAATTTGATGCCAAGATAAACATACAGAACCCGCAACAGATGAAGTCATTTCTTGACGAAGAAGGCAGAATGATCAAGAACATGGTTGACAAAGTCGTTGCATCTGGCGCCAATGTTTTGTTCTGTCAAAAGGGCATAGATGACATGGCACAACACTATCTTGCAAAGGCAGGAGTTCTCACTGTTAGAAGAGTAAAAGAAAGTGATATGACAAAACTTGCAAAAGCAACTGGTGCAAGAATGATTACAAATCTTGATGATTTATTTGAAAAAGATCTTGGTTCTGCTGAACTAGTGGAAGAACGAAAGATCGAAAGTGACAGATGGGTATTTGTTGAAGGATGTAAGCATCCCAAGGCAGTAACTTTTCTTGTAAGAGCAGGCTCTCAAAGAGTTGTTGACGAAGTTGAAAGGTCTGTTCATGACGCATTAATGGTTGTAAAAGATGTAATGGAAAACCCAATGATAGTAGCTGGCGGCGGTGCTCCAGAAACTTATGCTGCAACAAAGCTTCGAGAATGGGCAAAATCACTTGAAGGAAGAGAGCAGCTAGCGGTGGAAAAATTTGCCGATTCTCTTGAAGTAATTCCAATTACACTTGCCGAGAATGCAGGGATGGATCCAATTGATACCCTTGCTTCCTTGCGATCAAAGCAATTGAAAGGAAACAAGTGGACTGGCATTGATGTCATGAAAGGCCAGGTAGCAAGCATGCACGCTACAGATATCTTTGAACCACTGGCAGTCAAAAACCAGATCATTTCATCTGCAACAGAGGCCGCATGCATGATTCTAAGAATTGATGACGTGATTTCAGTAACCAAAACTTCCGGTGGACCTCCAGGCGGCATGGGAGGAATGGGTGGTATGGAAGGAATGGGCGGTATGGGTGGCGGCATGGGCGGTATGGGTATGCCACCTATGGGCATGGAATAAAAAGAATTTTTTCTTCTCAAAGGTTTATTTGACTATTCTAGATAGGCAATCCTATGCAGCTAGGCAGCAACAAAATCTTGGCTGGTGCAAAATACGTCTATCTGGCGGTTTTCTTTGCACTGCTATCTGGAGCGTTTTATCCTGTTATCACTCATAGTGCTTGGGACCCGGTCATAGTAGGAACATTGATTCTCTTTGTAGGTCTGGCAGGTGCAGTATCCCTTTACAAGGCAGGCTCTGGCGAACGTCACAGGAAAGCCTATCTTATCGTTGGCCTAGTTGTTATGGCACTAGCGTTGTTTCTAGTATACGCCGCAATAGGACGAATCTAGATATCAAAATAGAGATAAAACTCGTGAGGATGAGGCCTTATTGAGATCTCATGATCGTCTGCCCTTTCCACCTCGATTATCTTGTCAATGGTATCGTTTGAAAATATTGGACTAAGAAATTCCCTGTCACTTTCAAGCTCATCAAGTGCTTCTCCTAACGTTGCAGGCAAGTCCTTGATTCCCTTTGCATCACGCTGAACTTTGGTCATTTTGTAAATGTCTTCGTTAACTGGATCTCCCGGGTCTGTTTTCTTTTTAATTCCATCAAGTCCTGCAGCAAGTACTGCTGCAAATACAAGATATGGATTTGAAGATGGATCAGGAGCCCTAAACTCTAATCTCTTAATCTTTTCATATTTTTCTCCCTTGAAATGAGCAGGAATTCTAATTATTGCAGACCTGTTGCTTGCACTCCATGCAATATACACAGGAGCCTCATATCCTGGAACTAATCTATGGTAAGAATTTGTCGTGGGTGCAACAATTGCAGACAACGCTCTTGCATGATTCATGATTCCACCACAGTAATACCTTGCAATTTGGCTTATCTCTTGCTTGTCATCTTTGTCATAGAACATGTTTTTGCCGTTCTTCCACAAGCTTACATTGGTGTGCATTCCAGAGCCGGCATCCATGGAAATTGGTTTTGGCATCATGGTTGCAACCTTGTCATATTTTGTGGCAATGTTTCTTACAACATACTTGTAAGTCTGTGCACCATCTGCAGCGTTTGTCATGGTGTCATATCTTATGTCGATCTCACATTGCCCAGCAGTTGCCACTTCATGATGATGATTGTCACATAAAATTCCAAAATACTCGTTCAGGCATTCCACACAATCGTTTCTATATTCTGTCAAAGTGTCGGCAGGAGTACTAGGATAATATCCCTTCTTTAGTGCCATTGGGTATCCTTTTCCTTCCTGGTTCCATGGAGCTTCCTTTGACTCGATTGAATAGGACTGGCCCTTGTATGGCGTTAACACATCCCACTGAATCCTGTCAAAAACAAAGAACTCTACCTCTGGACCCCAATAACTTGTATCAAAACCCTGCGTAGCGAGATGCTGTTCTGCCTTTTGCGTTATGCCTCTTGGGTCAGATTCTAGTCTGCCCTTTCCCCATCCCCAATATACGTCACAAATCAACCTGGCTGTCTTGGAATTTTTCATCCAGGGAATTACCGCAAATGTACTGGGATCTGGCTTGAGTATCATGTCAGAGTCTTGGACAGAGGCAAATCCTACAATTGAAGATCCATCTAGCTTTGGCAAGCCATCTTGCATCTGTTGAGGAGTAAACAAGTTAGCTGAAATTGTTGTATGATGAAATCTTCCCCTAAGACCTGTAAATTGCAAATCAATGAATTTTATCTGTTCGTTTTTTATCTTTGCAAAAACTTCATCAGCCGAATAAGAAACTGATACTGGCTCTCCACCAATCACTTTATATGGCAATTTTGCACCTTGATCATAACACAAAGGAGTCTATGATTTAAGCATTGTTGGGTGTGTAAATGTCAGAAACAAAAAAAATTGACGCAAATTCATTGTATGCCTTGCTTGTTAGAGAAGTAGAAAATGATTCAGTACAAGAGCTAGATTCTAAACTGTATAACAATATTGCAGAATTTCTTGGAAATTTAAAAAACCAAGACTATGACGGAGCTGAATCAAAGATCAAAGACTCGCTTGTAAAAATGATAACCGAAATGACATCACTTCTTCTAAAAATAAGAATTGAGAAAGCAACGGGCTTGGAAGAAATTGATTACTCAAATCTTCTTGATGAAGAAAGATTCATTCTAGATTCAGAAGATGAGCTAAGGCAGAGAAAGGAAACCATTCTTTCTGCAACATTAAATGGAAGATTAAAACTTCTTGAGACTGTAGCAAGAAATCATAGGTCTAGAACTATTGTTGTGAGATTTCTCAAGTCAATAGACCAGATTGTGGGAACGGATCTTCAGACATATGGTCCCTTTGAAGCTGAAGATGTTGCAACCCTGCCGTTTGAGAACGCGCGTGTCCTAATTGCCAAAAAGGTAGCAGCAAAGATAAGTTGGGAAGACTAGAAATTAGACAACACGGTGTGACACGGTATGCCTAATGAGACAGATCTTTATGTTTACTTTGAAATCATACTGTATCCTGTTGTAGGCATGCTTGTCATAGAAATGGTTAGCAGAACAGCCAAGATATCAAACTGGATAAAGCTACTAACTCAGGCACTAATGTGTGTTGGATTTGGAATAGCCTATCTCATCATACAAGTGACTAACTGGATGACTGCAGGCGTGTTGTTAGCTTTGGCAATTGCCCTATTTTATCAAGCAAAACTATCAAAATTTAATCCACAAAAAGCTCTCTACTAACCAAACTTGCCAAATACTCGTTTCATGAAGCCCTGTCTTCCAATCCCCTTTCTTCTCTGAACCTTGTTCTCTCCAAACCTTCTTGTTCTTATCTGATGTAGCTTGACACACCTGTGGTCTTCTGGCAATCTATGCTCTGCACAAAACTTGTCGCTACAGTAATTGCATTGAAACGGAAGGTCCTGCTTTTCTCCGCAATATGCACAGTCAAATTGCTCCATGGCTTAGATCATATATGATCCTAAATTAGTGTTAAGAAACAAAGTTAATTTCTATAATTATTGGAATTAATTGACAAGACTTATTTACGCAATGCGCACTGATGAAAAATGATTTTTAGCATGACAATAAAAGGTCAAGTTGCTGTAGTGACAGGTGCAAGCAGTGGAATTGGTTATGCCACTGCGTTATCAATAGCAAAAGCTGGTGCCAAGGTTGTTGTTGGTGCACGAAGAAAAGACAAGCTAGAACAACTGCAAAAAGAAATTGAAAAAGTTGGGGGTGAATGTATTACGATATCATGTGATGTTACAAAACGCAATGATTGTAATAATCTAATTGATGCTGCAATAAAAAAATGGAACAGAGTGGATATTCTTGTCAATAATGCGGGCCTCATGCCATTGAGCTTTGTGAAGAATCTCAAAGTTGATGAATGGGAACAAATGGTTGATGTAAACATCAAAGGCGTCTTGTTTTGTACTGCCGCTGCAATCCCTCACATGCTAAAGCAAAATTCTGGTCACATTGTAAATATTTCATCAATTGCAGGAAGGGTGGTCTTCCCTGCAGGAAGTGTATATTGTGCAACAAAATATGCAGTCAGGGCATTTAGTGAAGGACTACGACAAGAGCTTTCTACAAGAAACAATATTCGAGTTACAACAATAGAGCCTGGAGTAGTGGATACCGAACTTACAAATACTATTACTGATAAATCGCTTGAAACATTTGTAAAATCTTCAAAAACAATGCAGGCCCTCAAATCAGAAGACATTGCAAATTCTATACTGTTTGCCATAGAATCGCCGTCACACATGAACGTAAACGAGATAACCATAAGGCCAACAACCCAAGAAAGATAACGAGTGGCGTTTTGGCATAAGACCAACGAACATAGTAATTTTGGGTGGAGGATTTGGCGGGCTTGCTGCTGCCAATGAGCTGCGTGAGGGTCTTACTCAGGATACCCGAATTACAATAGTTGACAAAAAGGATTGGTTCATGATGGACCTAGTCAAGCTTTGGATAATTGCAGGTTTGAGAGAATTTGAGACCTCAAAGAGACAACTTGAAACTGTTACAAAAAAGGGAATTGAATTTATCAATGAAGAAGCAGTCAAGATAGATCTTGAAAACAAAATCGTAAGAACAAGTTATCGCAGACTGCACTATGATTATCTGATAGTTGCACTAGGTGTTGAGCTAGCACCGGAGCAGATCCCAGGACTAAAGGAAAACAGTTTGGTATTGTATGACCTAAATGACGTCCCAAAGATTCGAGATGCAATACGTAATATAAAATCAGGCAAGATATCTATGGCAATTACTGGCCTGCCATACAAATGTCCCCCTGCGCCATATGAAGCAGCACTTTTGATAAGATCTGTTCTTGAAGAGACCGGGGCCAGCAATTCCACTCAAATGGACTTTTACAGCCCTACTCCTATCACCCTTCCAGCTGGAGGCCCTAAGGTAAGCGAGGAAATCTTGCAGATTTTAAAATCAAAGAATATAGAGTTTCACGGAAATCACAAGACGATATCAGTAGAACAAAACAAACTCAAATTTGAATCTGGAGATGCAGACTTTGACTTGCTGATCACAGTACCTCCTCATAAGGTGCCTCTTGTTGCAGTTGATTGTGGGCTTGCACAGCCAGGCAAGTTTATCGAAGTGAACCGATCATGCAAGACAAAATTTGAAAATGTCTATGCGATAGGTGACGTAAATCAGATAATGGTAACAGACAAGATAGCAGTACCAAAGGCAGGAATATTTGCAGAGAACCAAGGAATAACTGTTGCAAGAAACATCATATCTAAAATCAAGAAAGAACAGGAAGCTGCGACATTTGATGGCAAGGGAGGTTGTTTCTTGGAAACAGGAAAAAAGACTGCAGGGTATATTCGAGTTGATATGTATGCAACTCCAGCTCCTATAACCGAGCTAGATGCCCCATCACCTGATTATTTTGCAGAAAAGGAAAAGTTTGAAAAAGAACGACTTGAAAAGTGGCTATAGCAATCAGGCCAAATTTTTGCACAAAAGTTAATCCTACCATTTAATAATTTCAACAATTCCCAGCAACTTGAGGGACCGTAGTCTAGCTTGGTATGATGCTAGCCTGGGGTGCTAGAGGTCGCCGGTTCAAGTCCGGCCGGTCCCACCATCTAAGTAGATTCAGAATGTGAAGAGCTTAATAATTAAGGAACCTAAAATACTCTATGAAAATTAAGCTACTCTTGATAGTGATAATCGTAGCCGTTTCCTTGACTGTCACCATGTTTACTTTAACCGCTCATGCTGATTTTCTAAAGGGAATACAGTATATGGTACCACAAGGAATAGCTCAAGTTCCAGTCTCACAGGCTACTGCAACAAACAATGTTCCAAGTGACAATGATCGTGTTACATCAATAGTGGTACACTTTGAGAATATTCAAAATGCTCCAAGTGGAATAGGCTCAGCAATAACAATAAACTCATTTCAAAGACTAGTTGGGTCTGCCCAAACAATTCAAAACTATCGAGTCACAACCCATGTCTCCAGTACAGGGCCTCAATTTCAACTTGTAGATTTGCCAAGTAAAGACAAGGCCCAATTTTATCAATTGGTATCTTCATCAATTCAGCTTCTTGGAATCAATGACGACAATAATTATGAGACAAACCCGGTTTTTGATGTTCATGTTGATTTGATTACTGGTGATGGAACACTACTATACACACTTGAATATGATCAATGTCAAGTAAGTGCATATTGGGTATATGGTGATGGCAACAAAGAAGATTATAGAATGGCCTCTGAGGATCAATCAGAATACAGGGAAGTTACAAATTTTATATGTCAGGGATATCATCTAGATCTTCCGTCCAATAGTACTGGACCTTATGCTTATTCCCCATAAACTTCTAAACCCATATGTCTCATGAGATTTTGTCATAATTTTTAATGCAGATACTAACTCTGATTTGTCAATCCATCTTTTGAAGAAAATCTCCATTTAGAGGCATGGGAAAAAGAAAATTTGTCATAGACCTTGGCAGTGAGAAGATAGAAGTCGAGGGCCATCAACACAAAAATGTAGCCATCAAATATCTCATGAAAAGGCGTAGATCCTTGCTGATGACACGAGATAAAGATAAGGTGGAAAAACTGTATGATGCAGTACCAAAGACAATCTCAATTGTCGGGGGGCATGTGACAAAGACCTACAAGGTAAACTGGGAACGAGAAGGCACAACAGAATTTGAGGGTTCCAGGTTCGTATTCACGCTTGCAGAACTAGAAAACCCAATACACGAGATCGCGTGCTAGATCTTTTCAGATGAAAGTAAAGTATCTTAACCTAGTTCCAGAATTTTTTATGTAGATCCTGGATAGCTTGGAAATCCCAAGACATCATGGTATGATCTTGGTACCATTGATTTGCATTGAAGCAACAAGTCATATGCTGCAGTATCGAGCACATATGTCACAGCCCAGTCTTGTTCACTTCTAATTGATCTTCCAAAGCCCTGCAATAGTTTTACAAGTGTCTGAGACTTGTACCATAAGGGAAATTTCTGCATCTTGTTTTTCGTTCTTTTCTCGCTCAGGTTGGGATATGGCACCTTTGCTATTATCTGGAACCTTGACAAGTCATCCTTCAAATCTACTCCTTCCCATAATGAAGATGAAAGTAACACACCGTTCTCATCCATGGCATGTTCTTGAATCACCTCATCTTGGGTCATACCATTTTCATTTCTGCTATGGCAAATTCTAATTCTGCTTCGGTTCTTCTCTGATAGATGATTTTGTATATCCCGACATTTCTTCTCAGAGGAAGTAAGTATGAGGCCTCTCTCGTTGGCATGCTGTGATAATATCTCATCAATTTTGGATATCACTGCAAGCTCGTCATCCTTACTTGATGAATAGCTGATCTTTCTAATATTTAGAAAATTGATTCTTCTTTTGTCAGGCAAGAAAGGTGACTTGGGCGTATCTACAAACGCAACGTCTGAGGGCTCAAGACCAGTATTTTCACAGAAACTTGCTTTATCTATGGTAGCTGACATGAAGATCTGCGTCTCAATGTCAAAGAACGCCTTGACATATTTTGAAATATCAAGTGGTTTTATTGAAAGTGATCTAAAGTTTCCCCTCTCATCAAGGTAAGGATCGTTTAGGACAAAATTCTCCTTGTTTAATTCCAGCTCGACTTTGGCATTTGCCATTTTTTCATACCGCGATTCAAGTTTTGCAAGCAACATGTAATCTGGATTTGTCTGAAACGACCTGCTTTCCTGAAGATCCTTGATTTGCTTTGAATATGATTTTGCCAGATCATCGAGCAATAAAACGACAGGTTCCATGTCGTTGAGGGAATAACTCTTGATGTCAATTTCGCATTCTTGTATCTGTCCATTGTAAATGTCCACTCCAATGAACTGAATTATCTGGTCTTCTATCTTGTGGGCCTCATCAAAGATTGCAACTGGTTTTCTGATATAATCTGCATATGCCTTTCTGCCAAATCTCATAAGCTGAAAATAGGATGCATAATTCCAAATAGAATGATCAGAAATTAGGGCGCGATATTTTTGTTCATAGTAAAGGCACTGTGGATTTTTGGAGTTGGGTTGCAATTCGCCCATTTTAGGTTTGAATTTGCAGCTCTCCTTGACCTCCTTTCCTTTTACCTTGATCGTCTCTTCGCATAATCCCTTCTCACATGTCAGTCCTCGCTGTATGGCTTGTCTTACATCTAATTTTTCTATTCCCTGGTGTTCCATTAATTTAAGACATGCAAAGTTAGATTTTCCCTTGACAGGATTGAGGAACTTGAGATCTTTTGAATACTGGTCCTGAAGTTGTTTTGAGGCAGTAATTATGAACGATTTACCATAGTATCGTGCAAGTGTAGCTGCAATGAGTGACTTGCCAACTCCTGTAGGTGCAGAAAGAACAACAATTTTGTAGCCTGACTTGAGCTGCTGCTCTATGCCATGCAATATGTCTTTCTGTATTTGTCTTGGCTCAAATTCCTCTGGGAAATATTCTACAACCGCAGTCATCTTTTTTTCAGTTTGATAAAATCTTGCTAGACTGGTACTACTTAATTCATTGGAATGGATCTTGATTTATTTTCGGATGGAAACAATTAGTTTCCCGTTTGCCTTGTCTTTTATGTTGACTTGTTGTGGATGAACCTGAAAATATACATGCCCTAGGAGCTCAACTGCTTTCTCCATCTCAGCATCATCTTTTTTGTTCATTTTTAGTTCCACCAAGCCTCGTAATGACTGTCGAGTTTTTGGCACACCGTGCTTTTTGATAAAATTGTCTACACTTTCACTGTTGTAGAATTCTGCTCTCTGTCGTATGGCTTCCTCTGTATCTGGATTGATAGAGGTCGTGGCCTATTATTGGTCATCCTTCCTAATAAGATCATCCGATCTTGTCAAATTTTATCTTTTCCAGAAATTATTTCATCCCCTAGTCAGAAGAGTACTCTACCCATACTATTGGATACGTGATTACCGTGGCATACCAATGGTGAAATTAGATGAGGACAGGATAAAGTGGATTATACAATGCAAGGATGAGGGGAAGAAGAATGAAGATATTGCTAATGTGCAGAAGATCTCAGTCAGAAGAGTCCAGCAGATCTATTCTTGGTATCGGAAGAACAAGATGGTTCCAACTCTGAGAAAACCTGGAAGACATGTCAGGCCAATAACTGTGCAGGAAAGAGAGATTGTCAGGCAGGTACACAAACGGTTCCATGCAAATGCGGCATACCTTGAAAGATACATCAAAAAGATGCACGGTATAAAGATAAACCACAACCGCATACATAGTATCATGCTCGATGAGGGGCTCTCAGTAGAGCAGCCAAGAAAGAAGATGAGAAGAAAGTGGATAAGGTACGAACGAGAACACTCCAATTCCCTGTGGCATGTTGACTGGCATGAAATCAAGGATTCCAGATGGGAGGGAAGACAGCTGGTAGCGTACGAGGATGATGCGTCACGGTTCATCACAGGATATGGAGTGTTTGATGGTGCAACATCGGAAAATTCAGTATCAGTACTGGAAGGCGCAATCAAAAGGTACGGCAGGCCTGCATCCATTCTTTCAGACAACGGCTCTCCATTTACTACAAATGAATGTGATTCTTATGGTAACGCTCCAACATCCTTTGAGCATCATATCATGAAACACCACATAAAGCACAGAAGGTCCAGGGTACGCCATCCACAGACAAACGGCAAGCTTGAGAAGTTCTTTGATATCTTTGAGAGAAAGATCATATTTTTCAAATCAATACCCGAGTTCATGGAATGGTACAACCACATCAGGCCACATGGTGCCCTGAATCTGGATGAGATGGAGACTCCTGCAAATGCATATTATAGTAAAATGGCAACAAATGATGTGCTAGTAGATCCTGAGATGTTGTGGAGGAATCAGTCATGAGACAGGGGCGAAATAATTATTGGAAAGAACA
>JBAVVB010000186.1:0-2234 GCA_049697075.1 Nitrosotalea sp. | reverse complement strand
TCAATTAATGATCACGAGCTAGGTGGCATTATCAGATATGCGCAAAAGAATCTTGATGTTGTACACGCAGTTAACTTCCAACCGGTCTCATTGACAGGAAGAATGGGCAAGAAAGAACGTGAGAAATATAGAATCACAATACCAGACTGCATACAACGAATTGAAGAGCAAACAGGTGCTGAAGTAACAGTAGATGACTGGTTCCCAGTTCCTAGCTGTATGCCACTGACAAACGTTATTGAGGCATTTTCAAGTAAACCAAAATACGAATTATCAATTCACTTTGCATGTGGTGCCGGAACATACATCTTTGAAGATCAGGACACCAAAAAGTTTGTCCCATTGACAAAATTTGCAGATATTCAAGGAATGTTGGAGCTCTTTGAAGACAAGGCAGAAGAGATTCGTTCTGGTAAAAACAAGTATTTCACCATGCTGGAAGTTGTAAGAAAACTCTCAAGCTTTGTAGATAGAAAGAAGCAACCCGCAGGCCTTGACTTGGCAAAGATGTTCGGTAACATCTTGATGAAGAGATCATTTGATTCAGTTGGTTCATGGCATGTAAAGGGACTCTTCTTAGGCATGATGCACTTCCAAGACAAGTATAACGAAGACCTGGAAAGACTCCAGAGATGCGATATTCACTATGTAACACCAGACCTTAGAATAATTCCATTCTGTGCATTCAACGTAATTCCAGAATGGTATAGAGACAGAATCCAAAAGAAATATTCTACAACAGTAGAAGAATGGGAGCAAAGAGTTGGAGCAAAACTAGAAGATGGTCTCTACAGGGGTATAATGAGAAGAGGATCAGGTGACGAGCTTGCAGCAGGATGTGCAAAAAGCCAGATGTTCCACGAAGCATCTCAAGCTTTAATGTAATTTTCTCTAATCTTCTCATTTTACATTTTAAATTCTAAAGATTAATTGTAAGGTATTGTATCACAATTCTAATTGAAAATAGGAATCATTCATGGATTTGTGGGTGGTGGAGGAGGGACGGAAACAACTCTACTTACTCTAATTGATGCCTTGGTAGAACACAAACACACTGTGAATCTATACACAGTCTCAAAACCCACAATTCAATTGCCAAAAATCAAAGTTCAATCTGTCTTTCCTTTTCGCTTGCCGGCTTTTGGTTTGTATCAGAGATATCTTGAATCAAAACTAACCGAAAAGGCACAAAACGATGATCTGATAATGCAGGTGTCTGGAGGTCTAGCCATACCCAATAGAAAAGATCAAAAAATTATCATTTATTGCCACCATGATTTCAGAAACGAAACCGAAAAAGATGTCACAAAGTACAAGGGCATATGGTCAGCATATTACAAGCCATACTATGCTCTAAGCCAAAAATTTGTTAGTCAGATAGGCAATGAAAATATTATACTTGTAGCAAATTCAAAATTTATACAAGATTCTCTTAAGAGTAGATTTGGGAAAGATTCTATTGTAATTTATCCGCCAGTTGATGTTGATATGTTCAAGAATGATCTGAATAAAGAACAGCGAGTACTCACCATATCGCGATATTCTCAGGAAAAGAACTTGGAATTTGCAATAGATGCATTAAATGAGATAGATACGTCGTATACCATTATTGGCAATACCAAAGCTAGAGTAAATGAGCTATATTATGAGAGTCTTGCCACAAAAATCAAGAACGAAAAATCAACTGGGAAAATACTGCTAATAAAAAATATAGAACGCAGCAAAGTGATAGAGAGTCTGAAGAGATCTAAAGTGTATTTTCATGCGTCACCTGAAACCTTTGGAATCTCTGTTGTTGAAAGCATAGCAGCTGGCTGTATTCCAATAGTGCCCAACAATTCGGCTCATGTGGAAACGGTTCCATTTGATGTCCTACGATATGAACCCAATGACAAAAGAGATGCCCAAGAAAAAATCAAGAAGGCACTCTCAGGGGAATATGATGATTTGCTGAATCAACTTAGAAACTCCATTGGCGTTTATGGAAAGGACACTTTTAAGAAATCTATGACAAGTTTCATTGAAAATATGGGAAACTAAATGATTGCTATGTGTCTGATATGTGATATTTTTTCCATCGTTCTGTATCTAGACTCATATCAATTGTCAATCTCGGGCCTATGTAGTCATTGATTGTCATAGGTTGAATTTCCGGAGTGGTTAATTTAGCCAATTCGAACATTGAAATCTTTCTGTCTCCTACAATGTGTACATAACCGTACAAATCTTCTTTC
>JBAVVB010000185.1:0-1935 GCA_049697075.1 Nitrosotalea sp. | reverse complement strand
CGTTCTTTGTAAAGTATGGATTGCTTGGCCTTTTTCTAAACTGTATCTTTGCTTCAATCGTTCCATTCCCAATAGTAATAACATCAACCGCACTGCTTCTAGATGGTCAAAGCGCTGTAACAGTATTTGTCACAATGGCTGTTGGATCAGTCGGGGGAGGAATTCTAACGTATTACATAGGATATGATGGGAAAAAGATGTACAAATTATTGAGAAAAACACATAGCGAAGAGGATTACAAGAAAAGTTTTGAGCGATTAAACAAACATGGTTGGAGCATAATCTTTGCCCTAAGTCTAGTACCCATATTGACAGAGATTGTCACAATAATAGCTGGAGTAAAAAGATACAATTTCAAGAAATTTCTCATATCTATGAGCATAGCAAGGACAACAAGTGCATTTGCCTCAGTTTATTTTGGAAACATGTTTGTTCATTATTTTAATTCATTCAAACTTTAACTAGAAAATAGCAAGTCAAATCCAATTAGAAAGATTTTATTCAGTATAAACGTCAAGTAAGACAGATGGGAGTACCAGAGAAGATTCAGGCCATAAAAGATGAGATGGCCAAAACTCAGATCAACAAGGCTACCGAACATCACGTAGGTCTGCTAAAGGCAAAGCTTGCCAAATTAAAAAGAGAAGAAGAGGACAGAAAATCAAAAGGCTCAGGCAGTTCAATCGGTTTTGATGTAAAAAGAACAGGAGATGCAACGGTTGTATTCATTGGACTTCCAAGCGTTGGAAAATCTACTTTACTTAACAGGCTTACTGGTGCAAAGTCAGCTGTTGGCGCATTTCAATTTACAACTACAACAGTAGTTCCAGGTATGATGGAATACCGCGGTGCCAAGATTCAAGTTCTTGACTTGCCAGGGATAATCAAAGGAGCATCCACAGGAAAGGGACTTGGTAAAAGAGTTCTTTCAGTAGCAAAGAGTGCTGATTTGGTGCTAATAATATTAGATGTATTCCAACCCTATCACGAGGAAGTAATTAGGACCGAGCTTGGCAACATAGGAATCAGATTAGATCAAAAGCCTCCCAACATAATCATAGAAAAGACAGGCGATGGAGGACTGGCAGTAAGCCAGCAGGTTCCAATGACAAAGATGCCCGTAAGCCTACTCAAAGATATTTTGCGGGTCTATGGGATAAACAATGCACGTGTTTTGATAAGAGAAGATATTGATTCTGAACAATTGATTGATTACGTATCAGGTAACAAGTTTTATGTTGAATCTTTGACGGTAATGAATAAAATAGACTTGGTAAACCAAGGATTCCTAAATGAATTACAAGAAAAAGTAAAATCAAAAATCATTCCCATATCAGCTGATGCGGATGTAAACATAGCCGCACTCAGAGATGCAATTTATGAATATCTTGATTTTATCAGAATTTACATGAAACCAAAAGGCGGCGAGACGGATTACAAAGAACCGCTCATCATTAGGCGCAGTTCAACTGTTTTAGACGTGTGTAACAAATTACACAGAGATTTGAAAAAAGACTTTAGATATGCGCTAGTATGGGGCAAGAGCGTCAAGTTTGGCGGACAAAGATCTGGTTTGAGTCACATATTAGAAGATGAAGACGTGCTCACTATAGTAAAAAACAAATAGTAACGACTAATTTAACAGACAACTCTTGTAATTCATGGAACAAGAAGCAGAATACAGATGGTGTAAGAAATGCATTTCAAAAACAAAACAAGAGATAATTTTCATGCCAGAGATTCCAACTTACAAAAGAAGACGACAATACAAATGCACACAATGTGGACAGATCTCATGGTTACAAGGAAGACGACCATCTGCCGAATCTGTTTACTAAAATGCGATCAAAATTTTAGAATTTGATGAAAAATTTGTTTATAGAATATCATCATTTGGTGTAATTTTCTTAAGTGTAACGATAGAAAAACAAGTAA
>JBAVVB010000184.1:0-2038 GCA_049697075.1 Nitrosotalea sp. | reverse complement strand
GTCTTGAGCATTAAGTGGTAAAGTTCCTCCCAATTCATAAATTCTTGAAAGGCATGATTCAAAGTGACTTAGATCTTCTAGCCTTGCATCCTCTATTACTCCTTTCAATCCCTCTCCTTCCATTCCTGTACAGTGAGCTCTGAGATTTGTAAAATAGTAATAAGCAGTAAACTCCACTGACGCGTTGTAGACTAGCGCATTGATCAAATCCTTTACGTTTATACCATTCTGTTCTAGGATTTTGACGCCAACAACGTTTGATTCTTTTTTCGTCACAGTTACGATTCAGGCTTGCTGGAAGATATAAAGAAATCGCTTGGGCTTAAGTTTATAATAGTTAGCTAACTAATCATTAGGTGTCTATTGATATGGCAAAATATGATTTTGAATCTAGTGTGGGATTTGTAGTAAATAATACAGCAAAGGCATTTCAAAAAACGCTAGATCTCGAACTTAGAAGAAACGTGGGAGTAACACTTAGTCAGTGGCGTGTAGTCGCATCCCTAGTACAACAACCAGGCCTGACCCAGAAGGAAATTGCAGACAAGGTGGGAGTTGAAGGTGCTACACTTGTGCCAATAATTGACAAAATGGAAAAGGAAGGGCTACTTAAAAGAAAACCAGACTCAAAGGACAGACGAGTAAACAGAATCTACCTTACCCCAAAAGCAGATTCTTTATGGAATTCAATGACAGAGTGCGCCATTTACATAAGAAAAGTTTCTACCAAAGATATATCGGAAGATAAACTTGAAATCACGCTGGAGACACTGCGCAAGATATCCAAAAACCTGTCAACATATTTTGAGGATAACATATCTGTGGAAGTTTCAAGAAAAAACAGGGGATAAAATAAAATGGTAATGTCAAAGAATCCTGAAGACTCTTCTTCTGATAAGATATCTACACGAGCATGGAAGACTCTCATAATTCTAAGCTTGCTTGCAACAATGGCCATGTATGCCGAAACAATGCTTGTGCCGGCAATTCCTGATCTGATAAAAGACTTTCATATTTCTTATAGTGTATCATCGTGGATCCTAACAACATACCTTTTGGCTGGAGCAATAATGACTCCAATTGCAGGCAAGATGTCTGATATCTATGGAAAGAAAAAGATACTGCTTGTTATCGTGGTAATTTACACAGTAGGTGTTTCCCTTGGAGGTTTTGTCACAAACATCTACGAGATGCTAACAGTCCGAGTAATACAGGGAATTGGAATGTCCATGTTCCCAATAGCTTTTGGAATGATACGAGAGCAATTTCCGATAAAAAAACTTGCAATAGGACAGGGAATAATTACTTCGATGTTTGCAGGAGGTGCAGTAATAGGACTAGTTGCAGGAGGACATTTGATTCAAAACTATGGCTGGCAATCTACTTTTTTCTCAATAATTCCAATTGCGATTGCATTGATTGTAATAATCAAGAGATTCATTCATGTAGATGAGGTTCATCCTCAATGGAAATCTGAAGGTCAGGCAGGATCTAACATCAAGTCAAAGCCTGGCATTGATATTCAGGGTGCAGTCACTCTGGCAGTGTCTGTAACTGCATTTTTGATGGCCCTGACCTTTGTTGAGACAGGAGACTCGGTAGGGTCTTCTACCATGATAGGTCTAGTCGTGGTTGGAATTGTTTACCTAATTCTCTTTGCAATAATTGAAAAGAGATCAAAGTATCCGCTAGTAGATCTCAAAATACTTCTAAACAAGACAATACTTCCGTCAAACATACTGATAATGGTTGTAGGCATGTCAATGTTCATGGTATTTCAGACAATACCTGTACTGATTCGAAGTCCAGTGCCGCTGGGATTTGGGGCAGATCCGGTGGCGACTACAAACGTGCAACTCCCATTTGCTCTTGTTCTGTTAATTTTTGGTCCCACTTCAGGTTTTATCATTGCAAAGATGGGTTCTACAAAGCCGATAATAGCTGGCAGCATAATCAGCGCTGCAGGATTTGCCAGTCTTTTCATGTATCACTCAACAGAGTTTATGATCTCAACAAGTCTTGCAATACTATCTACAGG
>JBAVVB010000183.1:0-1975 GCA_049697075.1 Nitrosotalea sp. | reverse complement strand
TCTCATTTTATAGTACCTACACCAACGTTTTAGATTCCATAACTAACCTAAATATGATGATGCCTACCAATTCTCATGCCATCTTCTAAAACAGGGTCATGCATGAAGTGCGGATATCAAGCAAAACCTCGAAAACATGATTCTGCTGATGTAGGGATTCATACTTGCCCAACATGCCACACTGAATTGACATAAAAATTTCATTCTTTTGGCTCACACGTGATTCATTGGCTGATTTTTGCGTCTTTGGTCTTTCATAGGCATTGTTAAATCTGCAGTTCAATCCTCTGTAGACTGTGAACAAGAAAATAGCTGAATTGATTGAAATCTACAAAGTGAGAATCAGTCAACTAGATGAGGATCTCAAAGGGCCAAATCTTAGCAACGAGCAGAGGGGAACTTTGGAATCTGAAAAAAGAATTGCCAACGAAGAAATGATGAAATTAGAAACCACAACATAACATGCCGTATGGTAAACTACAACAAGGTACCGCCAGACCTTTTTTATTCAGTAAAGAGATCACTTACAAAAGACTTCATACTCTCGCAATATCCGTCATATCATGATTCAATGCTAGACTCGTTTGAGATGGTATCTATTGACGGAAAAATTGCAGTATACTATTACAAGGACGGCAAGCTTGAGATTCAAGGCAGCGATAACAATCCCACATTTCGCAGAGTGATAAGGCGGGTTAACAGTCTGATATCAAAAAAAGATTACATCTAGTCTTATTTTTTGCCCTTGTCTTCTGTACTGGGTATTCCGGCCTGTTTCTTTTTGTTTGAGATCATCTTGGCAAGGCCAGCATACAAAACAATGAATGCAATCTGAACGTACTCTACCTGTTGTATGCTCCTAATTCCTGTAGGCATGTGTCCTCTTGGGAAATTACCTCCAGTCATGTTTCCATGAAATGCCTGTGACATGTTTCCATGGAATCCTTGCGACATGTTGCCTGACATCATACCTCCCGGCATGCCGCCTCCGTGACCGCCTATCAGGCTATGTATGTGGGTAGAAAACCATATTATAGAAAATACTGCGGTTCCAACAATTCCAATAATTTGCCATATCCTACCCCATCGTTTTATGACGGGAACTGCCCAAAAGACTTGGAGTGCGCCGCCTACCAGAAAGAGTATTCCTTCTCCGATATCATGCGATATGGTCATTGGAACCATTCGCAAGTGAATTATTCCAGCAGCTACTGTTAAACCAGCTGCTACAAAAGAGAGCAACAACATCTTCTTGTCTGATAGAATAGATTGACTCATCTTCAAAAAAAGAATCATGCATGGGTGTTATAATTCATTATGTTGACGTTTGTCGAAAAAAAATGATCCAGAAAAAATATAGATCTACTTTTCGTTTAAAATATTCATGATATCATCAACTGATCCTTTTTCTAATCTGATCAGGAGTTGCATCCTTTCTAGAAATCAGCACTTTCTCAAATGATCTGTTCGCTCGTGGATGCAATCATCTGCCATATCCGTGCCTGTTATAGCCTGTAAAGGGCCACTGTCTCATCATTCAAGAACAATGTGCACTAACACTGTTCAACAATCGTTTTATTTTAAAATCGGGTATTATACACATGGAAAAAAGTCTGGAAGCTGTAGGTATTGACGTGTTGTCCCACGCAGTCATAGTAGGAAACAGGAACAACAAGACAGAGAGCAATCCTGATGCGAACTCGCATTTATCCTTGATGATGGACGTGTTGTTCATGATACTGTGCAGAACAATCCAGTCTGGCAACCAGGTTCCACAGGATGAACCTTTAGATTAAGAGCTGTGGAAATTTGATTGCAATCAAGTGTTAAAATCTAGACAAGACAATTTTTTAAATGATGGTTGCACAATATACGTGATAAAGATGAAAACTCTTGGTGCAATACTTGTTGTTATGGGACTTTTGATGTCAGTACTTGGATATGGCTCATACTCGGATGTTGTCTGTCATTGTCC
>JBAVVB010000182.1:0-4112 GCA_049697075.1 Nitrosotalea sp. | reverse complement strand
ACCTCGAACTCCTTTGATATTCGATTTAAGAGTTACCAAATGTTTTTCCTTCCTGCTTGATTCAAAGCATAGGCAAAAGCTGCAAACATTATCCCAAGAAAAGCAATAATTGGAAGAGTTGCCGTTTTTGGTAACCCTATAAGACTACTGCCCCATGCATATAGAAAAATCGACATCACATCAAAGACAACAAACATCAAGACATAGGAATAATATTGCATCATGAAATGTGTACGTCCCTCTTCTTTTGGAACTTGACCGGATTCCATAGGAAGGAACTTCACTGGACTGCTAGTTTTTCTAGGCGCAATCATTCGAGAAAGAATCAAAGCTGGCCCTGTTGCTACAACTGCAAATCCAAACATTAGTAAAACTGGACTAAAACTACTCGCAGCTTCTCCTACCAAAGTAGCTAACAAGCCAATCGGAGAGTATAAAAAGCTATGCACATTCTGCGATCATTATTTTAATTTGAAAGGAATTTTTCATCAATTTTT
This sequence comes from Nitrosotalea sp., assembly GCA_049697075.1. Lineage (GTDB taxonomy): Archaea > Thermoproteota > Nitrososphaeria > Nitrososphaerales > Nitrosopumilaceae > Nitrosotalea. Next base: position 3,615 of record JBAVVB010000182.1, on the reverse strand, counting down.
TATAAATTAATCAATAATCTCTATTAATTAATTGGATAAAAATTTCTAAAAAAATTAAGCAAGCACTTGAATTCTTGAAAATGATTGATATATGACTATGACAGAACTCTTCCATGGTAAACGTCGGAGACAAAGCACCATCTTTTACTTTGGTAGACACAGACCTTAAGATGCAAAATCTAGACGACTTTAAAGGAAAGAAAGTAGTTCTTTCATTTTTTGTTGCTGCAAGTTCTCCAGTATGCACCAAAGAAATGTGTACTTTCAGAGACAGTTGGGACGAGATCTCAAAACTTGGTGCTCAAGTAATTGGCATAAGCAATGACGGACCGTTTGCCAATAAGGCATTTGCAGAAATACATCATCTCAATTTCCCTGTGCTTGGAGATTACAAAAGCCAAACTATCCGAGACTATGGAATACTAATGCCTGATTTGTTACATGTCAAAGGATATGATGCAGCTAAGCGATCTGTCTTTATTGTAGACGAGAAAGGGAATATTGTGTACAAGTGGGTTTCTGACAATCCCTTGATAGAACCAAACTACCAAGAAATTATTAACTTCCTAAAGAAAGAAAAATAATCTTTCCTTAATTTTATTTTCTGATTTTTAACAAATGTATTATTCTATTTCTGCAAGAACATCATTTTTTGCAACTGATGCCCCTTGTTTTACTTTTAGAGATTTTACCACACCGTCCTTGTGCGATTTAATTGAAACCTGCATCTTCATTGATTCTAAAACGCACACTATGTCGCCTTTCTTTACATTGTCACCTTGCGATACATTTACTGAAACAACTCTTCCAGGAATTTGGCTTTTCAAACTCACTTGTGAATCAATAGCAGACTCTATGCCAGAATTTTTGTAAACGACCTTGTCTAAATCTGGATGTTTGTTAAAGGTTAATTTGACTCCGTCTACCACCACTGTAATCTTTGAGGTACTGCTTTCCAGATATTTTGTAATGTGAAATGAATTATCTAGCATGAATTCAATTTTATCATGACCCATGTGTAGGATCTTTAGATTGTGCTCATTATTTCCAATTTTTATAACAAATTCATTATTTCCAAGCGACTTTACTATTGCGCCCTCTAGAGTTTCACCAGTATTTTCAAGTTTGAACTTCATTTCTAATTCCTATCCAAATGCGTTTTCCAGTGAGGGTTGTGTTCCTTGTGTGATCTTATTCTGTTTTTTAGAAATTCAGAGTGTATTAGTGTAGCGGCTAGGGCAACCTCCGATTTTTGTGACGCTTCTTTTTTAATATCATCACGTAGTCTATCAAGAATCTTGAATCTGTCAAGGAAATCAGTTGATAGATCTCCTGAAATGAATTCTTTGCTATCAAGTATGGTCCTATAGAGCGGAATAGCAGTTTCCACTCCCTCTATGTAAAAGTCAGAGAGGGAAGTTTGCATTCTTTGTCTTGCCTCTTCGAAATTTTGTCCCCATGTGATGAGTTTTCCCATCAATGAGTCATAATATGGCGAGACAGTACATCCTGGATATAGGTAGGTATCCACTCTAACTCCTGGGCCTGAGGGAATATTGACATCGTAAATCCTTCCGGTGGAGGGAGCAAAGTCAAGAAATGTGTCTTCTGCATTTATTCTACATTCTATTGCACAACCATTTACCTTCAGGTCTTTTTGTTTGAATGGCATTTCTTTTCCATTTGCAATGTCAATTTGCAATTTTACAAGATCAAGTCCAGAAACAAACTCGGTTACTGGATGCTCTACTTGAAGTCTGGCATTTATTTCTATGAAATAAAATGTACCATCGTCCAATCTAAGAAATTCTGCAGTACCTGCATTAAGATAATCTACAGCAACTGCGGCATTTACAGCTAGCTGGCCTATTTCGTCACGAATTTTTTGATCAACTACGGGAGATGGCGACATCTCAATTAATTTCTGATGTCGTCTCTGAATAGAACATTCTCTTTCAAAAATATGTACTGCGTTTCCATGTTTATCTCTAGCTAATTGAAATTCAATATGTCTTATTTTTGGCAGAAACTTTTCAACAAAAAGTGCAGACTTGCCAAACGCAGCTTTTGATTCACCTGATGCAAGTTCAAATGCCTGTTTGAGCTCATTATCATCATGTACAAGTCTAATTCCCCTACCTCCACCACCAAATACTGATTTGAGCATTACTGGGTATCCTATATCATGTGCTATGTCAAGAGCTTTTTGCACCTCTTCAACAATTCCTGGGCTGCCTGGAACGGTTGGTACGTTTGCTTTTATCATCGCGGCTTTACACAACATCTTGTCTCCACAAAGTCTCATTGATTTTCCAGAAGGCCCTATGAAATTGAGTTTCTTTTTTTCACATAGATCAGCAAAGTCCGCATTTTCTGAGAGGAATCCATATCCCGGATGAATTGCATCAGCTCCACAACTTAATGCCGTCTCGACTATCTTTTCCATGTTAAGGTAGCTTTGTGCGGGAGAGGGAGGACCTATGTGATATGACTCTGAAGCCATCTTAACATGTTTTGAATTTACATCTTCGTCAGAATAGACTGCGACTGATTTTATTCCTAGAGCGTTACATGTTTTGATTACACGTATGGCAATTTCTCCCCTGTTTGCGATAAGAATTTTTTCGATCATATCCAAGTCAGAGATTTATGTTTCCATGTTTACGTGGAATTCTTCTCTCGCGTTTGTTTGCAAGAGCTTCTAAAGCGCGAATGATAACAGGTCTGGTTTCAGCTGGATCAATCACAGTATCAATGGTACCATGGGATGCAGCCACATAGGGATTTGCAAATTTTTCAGTGAAATTATCAACAAGTTGCTTTTTGAGTGCTACTGGATCCTTTGCAGTCTCAATCTCCTTTCTGTTCATGATTCTTACTGCGGCTTCTGAACCCAATACTGCGATTTGAGCTGTCGGCCATGCATAATTCATATCAGTGCCCAAGTTCTTGCTGCCCATCGCAATGTAAGCGCCCCCATAGGCTTTTCCAATTATAATAGTGATTTTAGGTACGGTTGCTTCACAATATGCATACAAGAGTTTGCTTCCATGTCGGATTATGCCGCCATGTTCTTGATGGGTTCCAGGCATGTATCCTGGCGTGTCAACAAGAGTGACAATTGGAATGTTGTAACAATCACAAAGTCTAACAAATCTTGATGCCTTGTTTGATGAATCAATATCTAACGCACCTGCCAATACCATGGGCTGATTTGCTACAATTCCTACAGTTCTTCCATGCAACCTGCCAAATCCCACAACGACGTTTGGCGCAAACAGTTCATGAATCTCAAAGAACTGATGATTATCAACAATCGAGTGTATGATTTCTTTCATGTCATAAGGTTGCAATGGATTCTCAGGAACTATGTTTATCAAATTATTATCAAGTCTGTTTGGATCATCACCAGTATCGACTACAGGCGGTTCTTCAGTACTGTTTTGTGGCATGTATGACAATATAGATTTGACAATGTCCATGCATTGATATTCATTCTTGGCAACGAAATGGGAAACACCGCTAATTTTTCCGTGCGACATTGCACCTCCAAGTTCATCAAATGAGACCTCTTCTCCAAGAACAGTCTTGACTACTTCGGGGCCAGTTACAAAC
>JBAVVB010000181.1:0-5126 GCA_049697075.1 Nitrosotalea sp. | reverse complement strand
CTCCAACGGCAAAGATGCGTTGGAATTGTACAAACTTCATAATCCAGACATTGTATTTATTGATTATATCATGCCTCAATACGATGGACTCTATGGTGCAGAGAAGATTAAAGAGTTTGATCCTCATGCAAAAATAGTCTTGGTGTCTGGATCATATATTGAGAAAGAAAGATTAGATAATTTGGCTAACGTCATTCTTAAGAAACCAATCGAGATTAACGACGTGATCAGCACAATTAACAAGATGATTTGCATAATGAAGTAAAATGATAATACAATCCCTTGTCATACTAGATTCGAACCTGCCAAATCTTTAGATCAGTATGAAATAACCAGAAATGATTAATTGGGGAGTCGGGATTATAACTTGTGACGATCAAAAAGGTCATGAGAGAATAGACGATTACGCTTGAAAGGTAGGCTTTAGAGCTTTTGACAAAATGACCTCTGGCTTGCTATTTTATCTGAGTTTTTACTGTTGTATGCCAGACAGAGACTCAAAAAGAAGACCATTGCCAAGACCTGAAAAATCGACTAGGTTAATAGCAATCACGTATAAAATACTGTCAAAATGATAGCATCCAGTGATTTTAGCAAACTTTGTGAAAAAATAATGGAAATTGATGCAAAGATACGATTTGTTGGCATGATTAACCAAGATGGTAAATTAGTAGGAGGCGGAATGAAGCGCGGCATCAGACCCCTAGGAGATAAAAAAGACGATGAATCACTCTACTGCGGTATTGTTACAAGAGCCAAGATGCGTCAGGGGTTTGACAGTGTGCTAGGACAAGTTTCTTTTGCCATGTCATACAGGGAAAAAGTTGTAATCATGAGTTTTCCTGTAAAGGATAATCTTCTTCTCTTGTCTGCAGAAAAAGAAATTGATTTATCTACAACCCCGTTCAAGGTACTGGACATATTGCGCCACTGATTGTCTAGATGTCTACAGCTTGAGAGAATTTATCAATATTTCAAAAACTAGCTGTTTTCCAATTTTGGGGTGGCACATAAAATAGACAAAGTTAAGTAATTTGAAGATTGGAGAAAAGTATGGAGCGGGGGTTTGTCTTGATCAATTGCGACATTGGCGCAGAAGAGTATGTAATGGAAGAGTTAAAGCTCCTATCTCAAGTCAAAAGCGCTCATGTGACTTTTGGCGCGTATGATGTCATAGCAGAATTGCAAGCTCCAACTTCTGAGGAATTTGATCAGACTGTATCTCGCAAGATTCGAACCATTTCAAGAGTTGAAAGCACCATGACTTTGAAAGTAACGACTTCGGGGTAGAATTTTGGACATTTTCTGATTCAGATAGCTTTAAAAAAACGCTAAACTTGCTGATAATTAGTTGGAAAAAATTGATTATGAAGGGACAGTTTGGGCCATAAATCACGGTCTTCCCCAGCCATTGCTTGATCACTGCGTCAAAAAGCTAGTAGAGTACGGGATAAAAAAAGAAGACATCAAATTCACAGATGCGCCTAGCGATGTAAAAGTTGGAACTGTGGTAGTAGATGTTTGGCCATACCATCTTGAAATAGGGCGCGTCAGGACTACAAGAAATGATTCCTACATCAGCGGCAGTGTAATGATAATTGAGCTAAAAGCTGATCCAGAAGGAAATTACATAGATTAGACAAATTGAAGAGGGATGCAGCAAACGATTTATTTCGCATGACAATCTAGCCGATTTGTGAAGAAAATACCAAAGCCTCCAAATCCCAAAAGACGTTTACAAATTGCAATCATAATAGGGGTTATCATAATAATTGCAGTAATTGCTTTCAATTATTATTTGGACCAGGCCAACTTGGCAGGACAAAGATTTGGCGACAACTTGGCATTTATCCAGTCAGAGTTGAAAAATCAGACCATTGGTTTTGACGCCAATCTTACAATGTATGAGAAGGGCAAAATATCAAAGGATCAGATGCTAAACGTAACAGATGCGCACATTGCAGAGATGCAAAACATACTAACCTCGTATGACGGTTTGAACCCGCCGGAGCCCTTTGTCGCGTCATTGCAGCTCTTCAGATTATCAACACAGACGCAATTAGAAAGTGACAACCTCCTAAAAGAATGGATTCAAACGGGAGATAATGCAACTAGAGCAAAATCAGACCAACTACTACAAGATTCATTTCAATACGAGATGAATGCGCTACAGTCTTTTAACAATGCAAAATCAGGCAGCTCACAGTAAACCCTCTGCTTGAATCAGGTCCAGTAGTTTTCCAATCTCATTTTGTACGGCATTTTTTTCAAGTTCTAATGGCGATGAAAATACCAGATCCATGGTAATGCTTAGCATGTCATGATCTGTGTGAGATATTGTAATCTTGTGATGTCTTATGTGGTTGTTTGTGATAAAATCAGACCACACCGTAATGCGTTTTTTTACGTCATCTAGTTGTTTTATCAGGTATGCAAAATGCATCTCTCGGTCTTCTCCAAAGATTCCAAATTTTACCATTGGAATCATGAGATATCCGCTTTTGACGGTTTCATGCCGCTTGTGCATTTGTTCTATTACCTCGTCTGCCTTTTCTTCTGGATATATGGCACCATATTCGGGAGCAAAGTAGCCAGCTAAGTTTTTTCTCTGGTCATATATTTTAAAATAATATCCATCTCGTTCTACTTTCCACATTATACTTTACCTAAAAAACTACTTCTTGATTAGGATATGGAAACGGTGTTAAGGCATTTCCCACAAAAGTAACTCTTGCCAGTATTAAATACGGTCGAGTTTTTACACTGTGGACATTCCCTATTGATGCGGTTAATTTCAATTGGCACAAGTTACCATTGTTATTTTTCTACAAAAGAAATGAGGTCAAATTATATTTGCAAACTCTCTAAAATCGGACGTTAATTTGCCAGCATTAAACATTATAAAGAATAAGACTCAACTCTAGTTTGTGATTTCTGTCTCAACTAGGAGCTTTATTGACAGCCTAGTTGATTATTACATAAGTGAGGCATCATCATACAAGCAGATGACAAAGTCATATGCTGACGAGGCAGGCGACGTTTCAGCAGCTGCTTTTGGCATCATCTTGGGCTCCATTTACTCGGCATTTATTCAATCATATACAAATCTGCAGCAAAAACCATCCTTGGAAGACATGCAGGAATTCACACAATTAATTAAAAAAAGAGCAGCCCAGATAAAACGAAGCATACTTGATGCAGCACCTTAAGATACACCAAAGAATATTTTGGTAAGAATAGCATTTTTTCAAGCCATCATTAGACTTTTTAATACACCAACAAGAAAATGCAAATAAGATTTGAGCCAAAAAACATGTGCGCTATTTTGTGGCATGCTACTTGCAGTATCCATACTGGGAATTACTGGCAGTCCCTTGATGCAGAATCAACAAGTGACAAGATCAGCATTTGCACAATCTAGCAATAATACCTCAGATACGCAATCTTCCAACGTAATTTCCATATACGTTCCATATTGGATTAAAAACAATACAAGTTTGTGGGTACAAGGAAAACTTGCAGATTCACAATTCGTTTTAGGTATACGATATCTTGATGCAAATGGCATCACACTGCTTCCTCATGGATATGACGTTGATCTGCAACAACCCATTCCCTCATGGATAAAAAATGTCGCCGGTTGGTGGGTAAATGGAAGTGTCTCAGATTATGAGTTTCTTTCAGATATACAATACTTGGTGAACAGTGGAGAGATCAATCTCAAACCTTCTGGAAATCAGACCACAGAACAGGACTCTAGCTTATTAACGGACAATTTCCCAAAAGGCAAGATCAAACTAGATAACATGACACTTGATGTCCAAATTGCAGATACACCAGATAAGATGACAGAAGGGCTGCAATTTCAGCAGCAACTTCCATACAATCAAGGAATGATTTTCATATTCCCACAGCAGCAGATAATTTCAATGTGGATGATAGACATGCAGTTTCCACTAGATATGATCTGGTTTGACAGCAATGGCAACGTGGTAGACATTGAGAAAAACTTGGCCCCCTGTCATGCCAATTCTACATGCCCAATTTATACAGGCCAAATGCAAAATGCAAAATATGTTTTAGAAGTAACTGGTGGCTTTGCAGATAAATTTAACATAACAGAAAATTCGCGGTTTGTTCTTTTACAAAGTTAAATCGCGAGACATTTCTTAATCCATATCCAACACGGCATCATTGACCAAGTCATTACGTACAGGTTACATTTCAAATGACACTACCATCACATACAGATAAATTCTGACACTTTGAACCATAATTCATGTCTGAGATAATACAATACCTAATACAACAACTAGTCGACAATGGACAGACAGTACAGCTTGCCCTTGTAGAAGATGTACAAACCGAGCCGGTTTCACAAAAGCAGCTAATGATGGATGCCATCAATAAAAAATTAGACCCAGAATTAAAAGACCAGATTCTTCCGTTTCTAGAGGCAATACTTCAGGCTCAGCCCACTATTGCAATCAAGAGCTATGCCCAGACTACAATAACAATAACCATGCCAAAGCGCAAGTATGAGAGAATGGGCAGCCCTCAAGTCGGACACAGGTTAGAGATTAACATTAAAAAGATCTAGAGAAGTTTTTCAACTTCATCTATTGTTTCTAGGGGCAACGAACACGTAAAATCCTTGCATACGTAGACTTTGGTCTTTGTCTCGACAAATTCTTTTCCTGCAAAAAATGGCAAGGGTTGCAGATCCTTGAGATTTTCTTTTGTATCTACGCCCACAAGTATTGATTCTGGAAGAAATCTCTTTTCGAGATAAGTGCATAGTTCCTTGTTGATGTAGTTTATCATAGTTATCTCAGTTGGTTTTTTGAGATACATGTAAATGACATTTAAAAGCTGACCAAAACCAAATGGGTTTTCTGCAGCCATGGTAGAAAGTGATTCCATTATCTTAAGTGAGGCATCAAAATACCTCTTATCATGTGTGATATGATATAGTCTCAACAATGCCCCGGCAGCAACAGAATTTCCAGATGGAAGAGACAAATCATAGATGTTCTTTGTACGTATGATTAGCTTTTCATGATTATCTGCAGTGAAAAAGAAATTCTTTTCAGTTTCATCCCAAAAGTGTTCCAGCAGATAATCTG
>JBAVVB010000180.1:0-3039 GCA_049697075.1 Nitrosotalea sp. | reverse complement strand
TCTCAGGACCAGCTCGTTTCTTCCCAGGAACCATTGCAGATGAGCTGCACATGGAGGCTGAACTGGCAGTGGATCAGATAAAAGAGAAAGCTGAAGGAAGGCCTCACTACATCCCGATGGAAGAGCGAAGAATGTGGGCAGACCTAATACGTGGATAGAGTCAGCAAAGATTGAACTAAAACAATTTGGCTGATCAACTATCGTGCCATTTACGCCCTCTCAAAAAAGCAGTCTAATTAATTTTAGACTGCAAACTTCTTTTTGTATTTTAAAAGAATTAGTTTTTGAAATTTTGCCGAATATTTTTCACAAGCTACATTTAATTGCAGTTGAAATGACGCGTAATCTATGCCGGGGTAGCTCAGCCTGGCCTAGAGTGCCAGTCTCCACAAAAAGGACAATACTCATAATCTGGAGGTCGTGGGTTCGAAACCCACCCCCGGTATACAGTTTTTTTAATATTCAATGATTCCACTTGCAGCAAATCTCTCAACCCAACAGATTAAAGAATAGTTCAGTGAGGATACAGTGATACGAAGGAGATCATTCCAAAGGGAAACATTGGCATACTAATTATTGCTACTTCAGTTGGAAGCATAGGCAACATAGCACTCTCATTTCTGCCAATCTACTTTACCTCGCTTGGCGGAACAGTTCTCCAGTATGGAATAATCACAACATTTGCGACGCTTGTTGGAATACCATCAACTATTTCAGGCGGAATCATTACCGGGCGATACAGTCTCAAAAAGATCGCAATTCTGACTTCATGGATAGGTCCGGCCATACTTCTTGGCTATTATCTATCAAACAGTTGGACCGTGCTTTCAATCCCCATATTGATTGGAGCGATAGGGGCAATTAGCTCAACAGCTTGGCGCCAGCTAGTAGCTGACGCTACAATACAGAAAAGCAGGACTGCCCAACTCTCACTTTACCAAACACTTACCACGATACCTCTGATCTTTGCGCCCCTTGTTGGCGGGTATTTCGTTCACACGATGGGAACAATTGATGGATTCAGGCTAGGGGTGTTGATATCACTTGCAATATCGCCAATTTCTACCATATTACTAGTCAAGTTCTTGCGCGAAAAAGATTCAAAATCGTCACATGATGAATCAGGACAGTCACTGTTACACAATATCAAAAAGCAAGAGCCTCTTGAATCAGCGTTTCGTCACTCAAAGGATTTTTGGTCCAATCTGACTACGTTGCCAAAGTCACTGATTCCATTGCTTTCAGCCTACGTGTTAGTTATTGTAGCAAATTCAACAACAAGCCCTTATCTGATATTTTATGGTATTACCATTGCAAAGCTTGATAGCTTCCAGTGGGGAATAATACTGAGCATGCAGATCTTGTTTGCAAATCTAATTAGAACACCTCTTGGAATTATTTCAGACAGATTTGACAAGAGAAAGATGTTATTGCTGTCTGTTATCACAACAGCACCACTCTCGATATTTCTTGTCCTTGAGCATTCGTTTTGGGGTATACTTGTGATATTGCTTGCAATGATTGCAACAGGCGTCAATTATGGTCCAACACATGAAGCTCTTCAAATCGAGTTGACACCGAGAGCAAAGAGGCCTGCGCTGTTTGCCATGTATGATGTATTAAGAAATGTGTCAGTGTCGACTGGAACAATCATTGGAGCTATACTTTTCACCATAAACTATGCATTACCATTTTACAGTTTTACCATAATAGAGGGATGCGCAGGAGCAATCATAGCTTACGCATTTTTCCTAAAGCCTGGAAAACAGAGATCAGTTACGACACCACAAAAGTCCTAACCGGGATACAACGATTGTATAGTATTATAAAAATTCTGAAGGTCAACAACGGAGCTTGCATTAATATTTCCAAGATGTCCAAGACCTGTTCTTCTTGATAGAACCGCATTCCATTGTTCTGTATACCTGTCTGTAACATCTTCTATCCTGTCTGGTGAAAATGCAATAACATAGACATATTGTTTCTTCCAATTTTGTTCATAATAGTGAGGATTGTCAAACGAATGAGGATATTGAAACGTAGAATCCACATGAAACCACTTGCCATCAACAAATACCTCATTCCAGCAATGATCAAGGTAATCATATGCTATTCTAGACTCGATTGACACCGAATTTAGTATGGCACCAAAGAGTATAGACCATTCACCACATCTTCCATACCTAGTCTCGGCAATTTTCAATGCATCACTATATCTTGGAATTATTTTTTCTGCTCCACACTTACTACAAGTATGAATCTCTGTCTTACGTATCCTCCAAGAATTTCCTGCCTGCACTTTAACTTGCATTAGGTTTTTTGAAGCATCACCGGCATTACAATTACTGCAGGAAATTTGATTTGGAGTCCAAGTCATAAAACCCATGAACCATTTCAAAAGCGACGGCACCAAGTTTCCCCCCTCCAGCACATCTTTAGGTATCAAGTCCCTGGCAGATCTCAAGACTTGAGGGTCCTTGTACTGACTTGTTATAGTCTTGTAGAATAAGAAAGAGTTCTTGATTGTGTCAAAATCAAGATTAGAACAGCTTGATTGCATGTTTTCTTGTTATAGAAACAGAAAGATATGTTTTTTCTAGATTTAGACTGTAAGTACATCCTTACCGGACTTGTTTATTATGGTGACATGCTTGTTCATGAGCTCTTTTGTAGGTATTACCACGCTTTCGTTTTTCTCATTTGTTACAATTATGTGCAGCAATTCCGAAGCCGTGATTGTTCCTGTTATATCACCAATTTTTATTTTCTGACCTACTTTGAATACCGTTCTTTGTGCAGATGCGCCAGCTATTGCTGCTGGTAATACATCCTTTAGAGTAAATCCTAGACCTATGGCAATAGCGACTCCTACTGCTATTGCAATACTCCATGAGAATGCGGCCACAAGTGTAGGTATTATTGATTGGCCAACTCCGATTTGTGTTAGGCCCACTGCAAAGACGATACTGTAAATCACAGTTTTTACCCCTACTCCGATATATCTTGAACCGCCATAATGTCTGACCATGAGTTCATGGT
>JBAVVB010000179.1:0-2355 GCA_049697075.1 Nitrosotalea sp. | reverse complement strand
GTTTGTAGAAGATAGTATGAAAGCTGTTTTTCAGAAGAACTTGGTACCATGGCTTCCACTTGCTGGCATGGACTCTAGCATTCTTGAAAATTCTAGGCAAATAGGATTAGAGAAGTATCTTACAAATCTAGAGAACTTGTGTAAATCAAAATTTACCAAGAGAAACATTCCAAAAAAGAAAATTCAAAAAAACGTTAGCGATGCGTTGAAAAGCCTTGAATCAATATCGCTAACTGCTGGACCAAAAAATGTATATGATATAATTGATTCTCTGAGAATGAATCATTGAGAATTTAAGTAGGACCAATTTAGTTGCATGCATGAAAAAGATAGGCGGGTTCATTAATCCATGGGGAAACGGCCATTTCACCAGAATGATGGCCCTTGATGATGTAATTCATAAAAATGTAAAGGATGATCTGGATATTCATTATTCAAGCAGTGGAGAGATTTACCAGAAACTCCTCAAGAGATTCCCTGCAAAAAAGGAAAATCTTCACAATATAGTAATTCCTACGCCCATCGATGGTAAATGTGGTCCAAGCATTACTTTATCGCTATTTAACATTCTCCTTCCTGTTGCAGGAAGGCAACCTCTTGTCTCAGTGATGGCAAAATACCTACGCGCCGAAGGAAAATTGTATGATAAGCAAAAATTTGATCTTGTTATTAATGATGGCGATGTAGGTTCAAACATCATAGCAGAAAAGAGAAATGTCAAGTCCATCTTTATTACAAATCAATTTAGACCTAAGCTTTGGGCATCACGATCCTATTTTTATCCAGCAGTAATGTACATATCAAAGAAAATTGCAAAGGCTTCAAAGATAATTGTTGCAGATTCCCCTCCTCCTTATACCATATGTGAATACAACCTTAACTTTCCTGAAAGATTAAAGAAAAAAATAGTATATGCAGGTCATTTTTCAAACAGCACTACAATTAATCACGGTACAAAGTCAGATTTGGAGAAATTGATTGAAAATGTAGATGGTTTTGGATACTGGATGATAACTGGTAACAAGTCAACAAATAAGGCAACATCCACCAAATATGAAAAGGTCTTTCATGCAACTGGAATGAATAATGAAAGGAGGATTGTCTCACATGCAAAAAATGATCCTTCCTTGGATAAGGTGCTTGATAAGGATGGTAAGACATATTCAATTTCTGAAGCTTTTGAGAAAAATATTGATTGGATTCAGATAGATGTAGGATTTCTCTCTGAACAAGAAAAAGATACTGTCCTGAGTTTGTGTAAATATGCTGTGATAAATGGTTCTCATACTGCAATGGGAGAGATATTAGGAACGAAGGCAAAGCCAATCATAGGAATTCCTGTCTATGATGAACATACAAATCAGATAAAATGGGCCGAAGAGAGAAAACTTGGCATTCTTGCTACTAACATCAAGCAAACAGTGAATGCAGTTTCTGAAATACACAATAACTACAACAAGTATCAGGAAAATCTGACAGAATTTGCCAAAAATTATGACAGAAATGGGACTAAGAAAACTGCAAAGATCATTTCAGAAATGCTAGAAGATTAGAAAGGATTATAATTTTTAAAATAGAATTTCAAATTCTGGTACGCGGCATTTGATGGGCGAACTGACCACTTAGGGATGAAGACATAGACCGCGTACCAGAAACTAGCAAAAGCTTTTATGGATAACTCTAGTGATCGCGTCATTGACCGAGTGTCCTGAGTGTGCAGCCAAGCAGGTTCAGATAGAAATGAAATTTGATCCTAACACAAAGCATTTCATTTGTAAAAAATGCGGATTGTTTGCAACCAGAGAACAGATAAGCGATATCAAATACAAATTAAATAGACGCGAGAAGACACGAGAAGATAAACATGATGAATATCGCGACTGGTGGCAATCAAGTAAGAAAGAAAAACAGGGTTAATTACAAAGGTGAGCAGAGATGACTAAAGAAATTCCAAAGTGGGTACAAGATGAGATAAAGAATGCCAAATTTGGAAAACCCGAGTCCGTTACAAGAACAGGTTACATACTTGAGATATACGACAAGGAAATGAAAATAGACGCTCAGGTTTACGAAGCTGTAGAAGATGGCAGAAAAATCATAGAAGGTATGAGTTTGCCAAAAAAGATCAAGCCGGCAGACCTTATGAAAGGTGTGGTCTATGAGTTCACAATCAATGCTTGCAAGGCTCCTTTAGGCAAAAAACTCATAGAATTCCTCAAAAAGGAGATGGAAATCGATATGGATGCGATATATCAATTTGATCTTGCAAGCCTTGAGATGATGGACGTTGATTCTGATTCTGCAAGTTCTGATGAATCTGAAGAGGAATAAAGCATTAAAATTTCTGGCTGGCTC